>JAJTBM010000299.1 GCA_021286885.1 Rhodocyclales bacterium | reverse complement strand
GGTCCCTGGTTCGAGCCCAGGTCGGGGAGCCAGACAACAAAAAAGCCAATCCGTAAGGGTTGGCTTTTTTGCTTTGGGGCTGCGCAGCCCTCCCCCCATGAGGCCTTTACCGAAATTCAGGATGATCTGATCGAGGTGGGGGTGAGGATTGTTGCCGCCAACGACGAACACACCATCCTGACCTTCGCCGGCGCCTGTTTAGGCCCTGCCTGAGACGCCAGCCATCCCAAAAGCCAACCCTCAAGGGTTGGCTTTTTGCTTGGGGCCCAGCGTCCAGAACTCACACCAAGGCTACAACTTCTTTCATGGCAGCTTTGACCCCGCTCATCTAATCTCCCCAGGTAGGTGCGCACCGCACCTCAACCACCCACCCGAGAGGAGCACTGCCCATGGCCATTTACAAACTGGGTTCGAAAGGCGAAGAAGTCCGGCGTATTCAGCAAAAACTCACCGAACTGGGGCTGTACCAAGGCCCGCTGGATGGGGATTTTGGCGGGGGCACGAATGCGGCGGTGATCAAGTTTCAGAAATCCAAGGGGCTGACGGGGGATGGGCTGGTGGGGCAGAACACCTGGTCGGCCCTGTTTGCGGAAGATATTCCCAAGCCGGATCTGTTCAACCAGGCGCTGATCCGCAAGTGTCTGGCCCTGACCGGCACCTTCGAGACGGGCAAGGCAGCGCCCGAGTGCTTTTGCGGTCTGAGCGGCGATTTTGACGGGCAGGGGATGAGCTTCGGGGTGCTTCAGTGGAACTTCGGCCAGGGCTCCTTGCAGCCCCTGCTCCACGACATGCTGACCGAACACGGGCCGGTGATGCATGAAATCTTTGGCCCCCACTTTGACGCCTTCCAGTCGGCCCTGACGAGTACCAGCAAAGACGAGTTACTGGAGTTCGTGCGCTCGGTGCAGCACCCGGTGAATCACAAGGTGTACGAGCCCTGGGCGGGCTATGCCAAGGCCCTGGGGCGAACCGCCGAATTCCAGGAAATCCAGGCCCGCCACGCCCGCCAAGTGTATGACCGGGCCATCAAGATGTGCCAGGAATACGGCCTGTGGAGCGAACGGGCGGTGGCGCTGATGTTCGACATCTGCACCCAGAATGGCAGCATCAACGCGGTGACGCGCCAGCGCATCCAGGGCGAATTCAAGAGCCTGGATCAGAGTCAGACCAAGGAGGCCCTGGAGCAGCACAAGCTGGAGATCGTGGCCAACCGGCGGGCCGAGGTGTGCAACCCCCGCTGGGTGGACGATGTACGCAGCCGCAAGCTGTGCATCGCCCGGGGCGGCGGCCATGTGCACGGCATCGCCTTCGATCTGGAAGGACAGTTTGGTATCGGGCTGCGCCCGTTCTGAGGCCCCGGCCTGGGCCGTGTGACGGTGTGGCCTTAGAACCGCGCCTGGAGGGCGGCCCGGTAAGCGGGCGCCTCCGGGCTGCCCTCCTCCGGGGCCCAGGGCGCCCATTCGGCGGCCACTAGGGGCGTATAGGGGCCGGCCTTGGCCTCGGCAAACACGGTACCGGGGCTGAGGCACACGATGCTGTGCCAGACCCCCGGGGGCACATCGTAGCCCCAACACGCACCCCCGGCTTCCATCCGGCGGGCGTCACTGATCTGGCCAGCCTCGTCAAACACCAGCACCCCCAAGGCGCCTTGCAGCACCCACAGGGTTTCGGCCTTGGTGGGGGCCAGGTGGCAATGGGGGCGTACATAGGAATCCGGGCAGATGGCCACCAGCAGGCGCTGGGCGGGATCATCCAGCCGGGCGTGGAGGTTGAGGTGGGCGCGGCGGCGGGGGGCGGCCTCGGCCTGTTGCAGCAGATCTGCAATCAGGGGGGCGTCGATGAAACGGGTTTCACTCATGGGTAGATCAGCTCCACGGCATCGGGGGCCAGCCATTCGCGCAGCGCATCCAGCAGGCGGTCTTCCAGGCGCAGGCGCCAGGCGGGGCCGAGCTGGTATTCCCCCTCGCCCAGCCCATTGCGGTACACCACCCGGGCGGGGCATTCCCCATCCCGGTACTCCTGCAGCAGGGCCTGGAGCTGTTCGGCAGCGGCAGCGGGCCCCTGGCGGGTGGCTGCACCGTTGATCCGGATCTGCAGGGCGCGGGCGTAGCGGCCCCGGGCTTCGCCCAGGGTCATCAGCCGGTCGGCCACAATGCGTAGGCCGCCCGAAAAATCGTCGTTGCTGACCTTGGCTTCCACCACCAGCACTTCATCCACCACGATGCGGTTGCGGTTGGCGTCGTAGATGTCGGAGAACACCGAGACTTCGCGGGGCTCGGTGCCGTCATCGAGCAGCACAAAGGCGATCTTGCCCCGGGCGGTCATTTTGGCGCGCACTTCCATCACCACCCCGGCCAGCATCACCAGCTCCTTGTTGGGTTCGAGCTGGGCCAGGGGACGGCGCACGAAGCGGCGCACTTCTTCGCGGAAGGCATTGAAGGGATGGCCTGACAGGAAGAAGCCGATGGCGAGCTTTTCTTCCTTGAGCTTTTCCCGTTCGGCCCAGGGCTTGGCCCGGGCGTAATCCACCATGGGGCCGCTCTCTTCGCCGGGCATGTCGAACAGGCCGGTCTGAAGCGCGTTGGCAGCGGCCTGGTCGGCGGCCTCGATGGCGAGGGCGACCGAGGCAAACAGGGTGGCCCGGTCTGGCTCGGGGCTGCCGGGGGCGATGGTGTCGAACGCGCCGGCCCGGATCAGGGCTTCGATCACCCGCCGGTTGGCCAGGCGCTTGTCCACCCGCTTGCAGAAGTCGAACAGATCCTTAAACGGCCCGCCCGCCTGCCGGGCAGCCAGAATGGCGCGCACCGCGGGTTCGCCCACGCCCTTGACGGCCCCAAGCCCGTAACGGATGGTGCGGGCATCGGTGGGCACGAAGCGGTAGTCGGAGGCGTTCACATCGGGCGGCAAGACCTTGATCCCGTTGGCCACCGTGTCTTCGTAGAAGATCTTGATGGTGTCGGTGTTATCCAGATCCGACGACATGGTGGCGGCCATGAAGGCCGCGCAGTGGTAAGCCTTGAGCCAGGCGGTGTGGTAGGTGACCACCGCATAGGCGGCCGTGTGCGACTTGTTGAAGCCGTACTCGGCAAACTTGGTCATCAGGTCGAAGAGCTGCTCGGCCAGGGCCGGGTCGTAGCCCTTCTGGATCGCCCCTTCGCGGATGATGCTCCGGTGCTTGGCCATTTCTTCGGGCTTCTTCTTGCCCATGGCCCGGCGCAGCATGTCGGCCCCGCCCAGGGTGTAGCCCCCGATGATCTGGGAGATCTGCATCACCTGTTCCTGGTACACGATCACCCCGTAGGTGGGTTCCAGGCACTGGGTGAGGTCCGGGTGGAAGTAGTCGATGGCCTGCTGGCCTTTTTTACGCAGGATGAAGTCGTCCACCATGCCCGAGCCCAGGGGGCCGGGGCGGTAGAGGGCGAGCACCGCGATGATGTCTTCGAAACGGTCGGGGGCGAGCTTCTTGAGCAGCTTCTTCATCCCCTCCGATTCAACCTGGAAGATGGCCGTGGTGTTGGCGTCTTTCAGGATCTGGTAGGCGGCGGGGTCTTCAAAGCCCAGGCTCATCAAATCGGGCCGGCTGCCGGTGAGGCGCTCCACGTACTCCAGGGCCAGTTCGATAATGGTGAGGTTGCGCAGCCCCAGGAAGTCGAACTTCACCAGGCCCACGGCCTCCACGTCGTCCTTATCGAACTGGGACACCGGCGAGGCATCTTCGCCTTCGGCCAGGTAGATGGGGCAGAAGTCGGTGATCTTGCCCGGGGCGATCAGCACCCCGCCCGCGTGCATCCCTACCCCCCGGGTGAGGCCTTCAAGGGGCTCGGCCAGGCTCCACAGTTCCTGGATGGATTCGCCGTCGTTGCCGTCAGCCATCAGCTCGTTGATCTGGGGCTCCTGCTCCCGGGCGTCGGACAGGGACAGGGGCTTGTTCTGCACCACCGGGATCAGCTTGGAGAGCCGGTCGCACAGGCCATAGGGCAGATCCAGCACCCGGCCCACGTCCCGCACCACCGCCTTGGAGGCCATGGTGCCGAAGGTGGCGATCTGGCTCACGGCATCCTTGCCGTAGCGCTCGCGCACGTACTCGATCACCCGGTAGCGGTTGTCCTGGCAGAAGTCGATGTCGAAGTCGGGCATCGACACCCGCTCGGGGTTGAGAA
>JAJTBM010000298.1 GCA_021286885.1 Rhodocyclales bacterium | reverse complement strand
TCCAAGGACATCGTGTTCTCCGCCCTCGAATCCGCCCTTGCCCAGGCAACCAAGAAGCGTATTCACGACGACGCCGATGTGCGCGTCTCCATCGACCGGGAATCCGGCGATTACGAATCCTTCCGCCGCTGGCTGGTGCTGCGCGACGATGAGGTGGACAACGATGAAGCCCAGATGGGCCTGATCGATGCCCGCGAAGAGTATCCCGAAATCCAGGTGGGCGACTACGTGGAAGAGTCCCTGGAGCCCCTCGACTTCGGTCGTATCGGCGCCCAGGCGGCCAAGCAGGTGATCCTTCAAAAGATCCGCGACGCCGAGCGCGAGCAGATCCTCAATGACTTTCTGGATCGCAAGGAATTCATCGTCTCCGGCACCATCAAGCGCATGGAGCGTGGCAATGCGGTGGTGGAAGTGGGCCGCATGGAAGCCCTGCTGCCCCGCGACCAGATGATCCCCAAGGAAAACCTGCGCGTGGGTGACCGGGTGCGCTCCTATCTGCTGCGCATCGACCGTGGTGCTCGGGGCCCCCAGCTGATCCTGTCCCGTACCGCCCCCGAATTTGTTATCCGTCTGTTCCAGCAGGAAGTGCCCGAGATTGACGACGGCCTGCTGGAGATCAAGGCCTGCGCCCGTGACCCGGGTCTGCGTGCCAAGATTGGTGTGAAGTCCAATGATCCCCGCGTCGATCCGATCGGCAGCTGCGTGGGTCTGCGGGGTTCCCGCGTGACCGCCGTGCGCAATGAAATCGGCGGCGAAAACATCGACATCGTGCTGTGGTCGGCTGATCCGGCCCAGTTCGTGATCGGCGCGCTCCAGCCCGCCGAAGTTTCCTCCATCGTGGTCGATGAGGAAGCCCACGCCATGGACGTGGTGGTCGATGAGAACAACCTGGCCATCGCCATCGGGCGTAATGGTCAGAACGTGAAGCTGGCTTCCGAGCTGACCGGCTGGGCCATCAATCTGATGACCGAAGCCGAGTCCGAGCGCAAGTCCGAAGCCGAGCACAGCCAAGTGCGCGAGCTCTTCATGAGCAAGCTGGACGTGGACGAAGAAGTGGCCAACATCCTCATCGAGGAAGGCTTCTCTTCTCTGGAAGAAATCGCCTACGTGCCCCTGGCTGAAATGCTGGAAATCGAATCGTTCGACGAAGAAACGGTGAATGAGCTGCGCAACCGTGCGCGTAATGTCCTGCTCACCGAAGCCATCGTCGCAGAAGAACAACTCGAAACCGTGTCCGAAGACCTGCTCGGCCTGGAAGGGATGGACAAGTCCATCGCCGCCAAGCTGGCCCAGGCCGGCGTGCGCAACCGTGATGAACTGGCCGACCTGGCCCTGGATGAGCTCATGGAGATCACCGGGCTGGACGAAGCACAGGCCAAGGATCTGATCACCAAGGCGCGTGCGCACTGGTTCGAGTAATACCTGGGAGGTTTCAATATGGGACAGACAAGCGTTACCCAATTCGCGAATGAACTGAAGATGCCCGCCACGGCACTGCTGGAGCAGCTCCAGAAGGCGGGTGTCCAGAAGTCGCACGAGACCGATCTCCTGAGCGAGCAGGACAAGACCCGGCTGCTGGATTTCCTGCGCCGGGCCCATGGTGGGGATGCCGCCGCCAAATCCAAGATCACCCTGACCCGCAAGCAGACCAGCGAGATCAAGGCGACGGATTCGACTGGCCGTGCCCGCACCGTTCAGGTGGAAGTTCGCAAGAAGCGTGTTTTCGTGAAGCGCGACGAGACCGAGGCTGTGGCACCTGCCGCCGCTTCTGCATCGACCGCTCCGGCTGTCCCTGCCAAGCCTGAAACCGCCCCCGCCCCGGTGGTAGCCCCTGCGCCCGAAGCGCCGGTGGCCGCCGCCCCCGCTCCCGCGCCCGCCCCGGTGGTGGCTCAGGAGCCCAAGCCCGCAGCCCCCGCCCCTGCGCCCGTGGCAGCAGCGCCTGCTGTAGTAGCAGAAGCGCCTGCCCCGGCACCCGTGCCCGCCCCCGAAGCTCCCGCTCCGGTGGTCGCCGCACCTGCTGCCGAACCTGCACCGGTGGCAGCCCAGACCTCCGCGCCCGAGGCTGCTCCCAAGTCCGAACCCAAGCCCGTGTCGGAGCCCGAAGTGATTTCCCAGACCAAGCCGGCCCCCAAGTCCGAGCCGGCATCCGCAGGCAAGCCCGCCGCCCCCGCGCAGCAGGCTCCCCGCAATGCGGCCCCCGAAGCCCAGAATAACCGCTCCCAACAAGGTGGGCGCTCTGGCCAGAACAATCAGAACCAGAACCGTGGTGGTAACAACCAGGGTCGTCCCCAGCAAGGTGGCGCCCGTCCCCAGCAGCAGGCTCAGCCTGTGCAGGGTACCCGTCGTGTGGTTTCCGGTGGTTCCATTCTCACCCCCGAAGAAAAGGCCGCCCGTGAGCGCGAAGCCCAGCGTCACGCTGAACTGCTCGCCCGCCAGGCCGCCGAACTGAAGGAAAAGCAAGAGCGCGAAGCCCGCGCCCGGGCAGCCATGCTCCAGCGCGCTGAAGACGAAAAGCGTCGTCAGCAGGCCGGTGCTGCCAAGCCCGAAGAAGCCGCCAAGCCCGGCACCCTGCACAAGCCCGCCAAGACCGAGCCCCGCAAGGAAGTCAACAAAGACGCCAAGAAGCAGGCCGTCAAGGAAGCGGCACCCGCCAACGACGGCAACAACAAACGTCGTGGTGGCATCAAGACCCGTGGCGACACCACCGGCGGTGCCGGCGGCTGGCGTGGCGGTGGCAAGTCTGGCGGTCGCCATGGTGGCCGTAACCAGGAGTCGTCCTCCTTCCAGCAGCCCACCGAGCCCATCGTGCGTGAAGTGCACGTGCCCGAAACCATCTCTGTGGCCGATCTGGCCCACAAGATGGCCGTGAAGGCCACCGAAGTGATCAAGACCCTGATGAAGATGGGTTCCATGGTCACCATCAACCAGGTGCTGGACCAGGATACCGCCATGATCGTGGTGGAAGAAATGGGCCACAAGGCGCTCGCCGCCAAGCTGGATGATCCGGATGCCTTCCTGGAAGAACACGTCGAACACAAGGACATCCCGGTGCTGCCCCGCGCACCCGTGGTGACCGTGATGGGCCACGTGGACCACGGTAAGACCTCCCTGCTGGACTACATCCGGCGTGCCAAGGTGGCTGCAGGCGAAGCCGGCGGCATTACCCAGCACATCGGCGCCTACCACGTCGAAACCGAAGGCGGGATGATCACCTTCCTGGATACCCCGGGTCACGAGGCCTTTACCGCCATGCGTGCCCGTGGTGCCAAGGCCACCGACTTGGTGGTGCTGGTGGTGGCTGCCGACGACGGCGTGATGCCCCAGACCCGTGAAGCCATTCACCACGCCAAGGCTGCTGAAGTGCCCATCGTGGTGGCGGTGAACAAGATCGACAAGCCGGGTGCCAACCCCGACCGCGTGCGTCAGGAACTCATCGCCGAAGGCGTGGTGCCCGACTCCTACGGTGGCGACTGCATGTTCATCGAAGTCTCGGCCAAGACCGGCCAGGGCATCGATAGCCTGCTCGAAGGCATCCTGCTTCAGGCAGAAGTGCTCGAGCTGACCGCGCCCCGTGAAAGCATGGCAAAGGGCCTGATCATCGAAGCCCGTCTCGACAAGGGTCGTGGCCCGGTGGCCACCCTGCTGGTTCAGTCCGGCACCCTGAAGCGTGGTGACGTGGTGCTGGCGGGTGCGTCCTTCGGTAAGGTGCGTGCGATGCTGGACGAAAACGGTCGTCCCATTGAGCAAGCGGGCCCCTCCATCCCCGTCGAAATCCTGGGTCTGGGCGATGTGCCTGGCGCCGGCGACGAAGTGGTGGCCCTGGCCGACGAACGCAAGGCCCGCGAAATCGCCCTGTTCCGTCAAGGCAAGTTCCGCGACGTCAAGCTGGCCAAGCAACAGGCGGCCAAGCTGGAAAGCATGTTCGAACAGATGGGCGAAGGCGAGGTCAAGACCCTGCCCCTCATCATCAAGGCCGACGTGCAAGGTTCCCAGGAAGCCCTGGCCCATGCCCTGGTCAAGCTCTCCAACGAGGAAGTGCGCGTTCAGGTCATCCACGGTGGCGTGGGTGCGATCAGCGAGTCCGACGTCAACCTGGCCCAGGCCTCCGGCGCAGTCATCATCGGCTTCAACATCCGTGCCGATGCCAACGCCCGCAAGCTGGCCGAGA
>JAJTBM010000297.1 GCA_021286885.1 Rhodocyclales bacterium | reverse complement strand
GAGGCGCCGGGCCAGACTGTTTACATCCAGGCCATCAGCAGAAAGATCATTGTGCTTCACGTTCATTCCGGACATGATAATCGCCGGGACAAATCTGTACACCTTCCCGACGAGCTCTCTACGCTTGATTGCGGAGAAATTCTCGCCCAGAGCCTCGCACCGGGGCTGATCGTCTATCTTAAAGGCGATCTGGGTGCGGGCAAGACCACCCTGACCCGGGGCATCCTGCGGGGCTTGGGTCACGCCGGCAAGGTCAAGAGCCCCACCTATACGCTGGTCGAACCCTACCCGGATGCCCGGATCGCCACGTATCACTTCGATTTTTATCGGTTTTCGACCCCCGAGGAATTCCTTGAGGCGGGGCTGGACGAATACTTCCAGGGCGCGGGCTGCTGCCTGGTGGAATGGCCCGACAAGGCTCAACCCTATCTGCCCCCCGCCGATATGGAGATATCCCTATACGTTTCGGGAGCAGGTCGCCAGTTGAACATTCAGGCCCATAGCAAGGAGGGAGAGGCATGCGCAAACCGTTTCGCAGCACATCAGGCGGACTAAACGCTCCTCAGCCTCATCCCCGCCGCCGTTTTCTGAAGGCTGCCAGCGCTTCGCTGGTGCTCATGGTAAGCACAGGCGCCCGTGCAGCCCAGACTTCCATCATGGCGGTACGGGTATGGCCGGCCAAGGACTACACCCGCGTCACCCTAGAAAGCCAGGACGGATTGAGCTTCACCCACCAGATGGTGCGCAACCCCGACCGCCTGGTGGTGGATCTGGAGGGCGTGGAGCTCAACGAGGTGCTCCAGACCCTGCCCACCAAGATCACCGTCCAAGACCCTTACATCCAGCTCATCCGGGCGGGACGGAACCGCCCAGGCGTGGTCCGCCTGGTCATCGAGCTGAAGGCAGACATCGTTCCCCAGATCTTCACCCTAAAGCCCGTAGGCGACTACGGACACCGCCTGGTGCTGGATCTCTACCCGGTCGAACCCCCCGACCCGCTCATGAGCCTGCTGGAGAAGCTCACCCCAGAAGAAGCCGCCTCAGGCAGCGTCGCCCTCAAGCCCGCCGAGCAACCTGCCCGCGTCAAGGTCGAGCGCAAGCCCGAGCCCGAGCCCCCCCAGGCAGCACCGCGCCGGGAAGAACCCCCCGTCGAACAGGCTCGCAGCCCAAAAGACAACGAACGCAACGTTACACGGCTGATCACGATTGCCATCGACCCCGGGCACGGCGGTGAAGATCCGGGCGCCATTGGTGCCTCAGGCACGCTGGAAAAGCACGTCACCCTCTCGGTTGGGCATCGGGTCAAGGCCAAGCTGGATGCCCAACCCAATATGCGCGCCATGCTCACACGGGATGCGGATTACTTTGTTCCGCTCCAGCAGCGGGTCAGCAAGGCGCGCCGGGTGCAGGCGGATCTGTTTGTATCGATTCATGCGGACGCATTCATCACGCCATCCGCACGGGGCAGCTCCGTCTTCATACTCTCGGAACGTGGTGCCTCCAGCACGGCAGCGCGCCTGCTGGCTCAGCATGAAAATGCCGCAGACCGGATCGGCGGGATCAACCTCGACACCAAAGACAGTCATCTGGCCCGCACGCTGCTGGATTTGTCCCAAACCGCTGCACTCAATGACAGCCTGAAAGTTGGCCAAGCGGTGCTGGGGGAGCTGGGCGGCATCAACAAGCTGCACAAGGGCGCCGTGGAGCAGGCCAGTTTTGCGGTTCTGAAGGCCCCGGACATTCCTTCCATCCTGGTGGAAACCGCCTTCATCTCCAACCCTGAAGAAGAGGCACGCCTGAACGACGAGGTCTATCAGGATCGCATGGCAGAGGCCATCGTGCGGGGCATACGGCGTTATTTTGCCAAGAACCCGCCCATGGCCAAGTCGAAACTCGCCAGCCTCGACTGAGCCTGGCCCTGGGTAGAAACAAGGCCTCCCCATCTTCTGGACGGGGAGGCCTTCTGCTTATGAAAGCGAATGCACGCTTAATGAACGCAGGCCTTGCGCACTTGGCGCAGATCCGTAAGGCCTGCCAGCACTTTTTCAATACCATCCTGACGTAGGGTCTGCATCCCCTCTTCCAGGGCTACAGCCAGCAGGCGTGACACCCGAACCCGATCCTGGATCAGCTCCTTGATGCGTGCAGATCCCTGCATCAGCTCATGTATGCCCAGGCGCCCCTTGTAGCCATCGGTGCAGTGCTCACACCCCTTAGCCTCATAGAGGGTGAACTGCCCGGCGGCATCGGCGAACATCTGAGCCCAACGCGCACGCGTTTCTCGCCTGAATTTGTCAGGATCAAGCTGAAAGAATGGCGTATGCGCGAGGTCTTCGCAGTATTCATTCAAGATGCGATCCAACTCGCCCTCATCCGGGTGATAGGGCTTGCGACAGTGGGGACACAAGCGCTTCACCAGCCGCTGGGACAGCACACCCAACAGGGCATCCGCAAAGTTGAAGGGGTCCATCCCCATATCCAGCAGACGAACCACCGACTCGGGCGCGCTATTGGTATGCAGGGTGCTAAACACCAAGTGGCCCGTCAGGGAGGCTTCGATCCCGATGGAAACGGTTTCTTGGTCGCGCATTTCGCCCACCAGGATCACGTCCGGATCTGCCCGCAGCAGCGCCCGCATCACGTTGGGAAAGTCCAGCCCCACCTTGCGGTTGATCTGAACCTGGCGCAAACCCCGCTGGGTGATTTCCACTGGATCTTCAGCCGTCCAGATTTTGGTTTCCGGCGTATTCAAGCGACTCAGAATGGAGTGCAGCGTGGTGGTTTTCCCTGCCCCGGTGGGGCCGCATACAAAGAAGATTCCGTAGGGTTTGGAAATCGCATCGAACAACCTGTCCTTGACCTGGGCGTTGAGCCCCAGCGCTTCAATCGGCAAGGGCTCGGTATTGAGCAGCAGACGCATCACCACGTCTTCCATGCTGCCCGAGGTGGGCACTGTTGCCACCCGCAACTCGATATCCAGGGGGCCAAAGCGCCGGAACTTGATTTTCCCATCCTGGGGCTTGCGTCGCTCCGAGATGTCCAAGTCACACATGATCTTGATCCGGGTGACCAGGGGATTCCGGTAGCTGGCCGGGATTTCAATGTAGGGCACCAGCGTGCCATCCTTGCGGAAACGGATCTGGGTCTTGTCCTTGCCCGGGCGGGGTTCGATGTGAATATCGGAAGCCCCCTGCCGATAAGCGTCGATGATGATGCGGTTCACCAGCTTGACCAATTCGTTGTCAGCCGCCGCCGCGATCACTTCGGCGTTATTCAGGAGTTCGGCATCTTCCTCGCCTAGATCAGACAACAGCTCCGTCACAGAGGTGTCGTCAATGCTGGCATCGAAGAACTGATTAACCGTCTGGCTGAACTCCTGCTGGGTCGTGACGCAGAACACCAGCCGGCTCTTGGGGAAGACATTCTGAACCACCCGGGAGGCAATCGCCTGCTCCGGATCGGTACTGAGGATCAATAGCCCCCCCGGCGTTTCTTCGAGGGGAATCCATTGGCTTTGCTGAACGTACTCTCGCTTCAGGTTGCGCAGCAAATCCAGGGGTTTGACTCGCTCGTTGCGAAAGGGCTCATAGGGCACCCCAAAAAATACCGACAGGGCACGCCCCAGGTCAGCCAAGCTCAATTCAAACTCTTCGAGCAAGAACTGCTCAAGGGGCAAATTGCGCTCCCGCGCCGCACGGGTAGCCGCCAGCAGCTCGGACGTGGTCAGCAAGCCATCCGTAACCAGGGCTGCGTATTTGGACTTGGGCAGGGGCGTGGCACTACGACGCTGGGCAAAGGCCACAGCCAAGGTCTGGGCCAAGCCTAGGATGCCCTCTTCCGCGACTTGGGAAAATACTTGGCCACTACGGGTATTGATGAACTGGATGACACCGATGATTTCTCCGTCATCGGCCTTAACAATAGGGGCCACCAGCATCTGGCGTGATCGGTAGCCGGTGCGCTCATCCACCTCGCGCCGAAACTCCATAGTCGGGGAAATCAGCTTCAGCGCTTGCTCATCGTAAACATCTGCAATATTCAGCAGACGACCACTCATGGCCACATACCCAGCCACGCTGTTCTCGGCAATCGGGAGGCGTATGGTGCGGATACTGTTGAGCCCGGTCTTGATGCGGGACGAGATGGTCGCCCGCCCTTCATCCATCACAT
>JAJTBM010000296.1 GCA_021286885.1 Rhodocyclales bacterium | reverse complement strand
AGTTCGACGCCCTGCTGGAGGGATTCGAGGGTGGCGTGCTCGGTGGCGAGGGCCGCTTCCAGGCTGTCCTTGACCGGCAGCATGGCGGTGGCGAACTTCTCGGCAGCAAACTTGCTGGCCTTGGCGATGTCGTCCTGGGCGCGGCGGCGGATGTTCTCGGCCTCGGCCTTGGCGCGCAGCCAGGCATCTTGCAGCTCGGCGGCTTTTTGTTCGGCGGCGTGCAGTTGGTCTTCCAGGCTGGGGGCTGCGTCAGCAGCCGCTGCGCCGGCGGTTTCGGGCGTGATTTCAGCGGCAGTTTGCAGGTTTTCTTCGGCGTTGGGCGGCGTGACGTGGTCTTGCATGGAGAGGCTCCCTGTTCTTGATCGCCCGTATCTTGGGGTCATCCACAAGATTTCAAGGGGTGGTGCTCGGGAATGTGCAGAATTTCGCCGCGCCCCGTGTAAAATCCTGGAAAACCGGTCAATCCGGAGCGCAAGCGGAACCCTGTGGCGTAGCGGGCATGAACAAGACACCTGAGTTTGTTGGCAAGTACAAGATCATCCGGGAAATCGGCAGAGGCGCCACGGCGACCGTTTATCTGGCCGAGAATCCCCATTACCCCGAGCCCGTGGCCGTCAAGCTGATCCGTTTCGATGACAAGGCCAAGGATGAGGCCAAGTGGAACCGGCGTCTGCTCAAGCTGCTGCGGGCTGAAATGGATGTTTCCAAGCGCTTGGATCACCCGAATATCATCAAGATTTTCGACACGGCGATCGAAAAGGAATACGCCTACATCGTGATGGAGTACTTTCCGGGGAGTACCCTGGAGCAGTACTGCAGCTTCCAGAAGCTGCTGCCGCTCCATCGCACCATCGGGATCATCTTCAAGTGCGCCATGGCCCTGGATTACGCCTACCGTCAGGGTATCGTGCATCGGGACATCAAGCCCGCCAACATCCTGGTGGATGAAAAAGACAACGTAAAGATCACCGATTTCGGGCTGGCGCTCAACATCAGTAAAAAGAGCGACGCCGACTCCACCTTCATCATGGGGGTGGGTTCGCCCGCTTACATGAGCCCGGAGCAGATCAAGGGCTATCCCCTCAACCAAAAAACTGATCTGTTTTCCTTGGGGGTGGTGCTGTTCCACATGCTGACGGGCCGCTTGCCTTTCCGCGCCAAGAACCCGGCTCAGCTGATCTACAAGATCATCAACGCCGAGCCGCCGTCGGTGTCCCAGATCAATGCCGAGGTGCCCGAGCAGCTGGATGCGATCATCCGCAAGGCCCGCGAGAAGGATCTGTATTCCCGCTACAAGAACGGCGCCGACTTCGCCAAGGATCTGTCTGCCGTCCGCTACAAGATCGTGGACGACAAGAGCGTGCCGATGGATACCACCCGCTTCTCGGTGCTGCGCAAGATGAGCTTCTTCACCGAGTTTGAGGACGTGGAAATCTGGGAAATCCTGCGTATTTCCCGCTGGCGTCGGGTCGATTCCAACACCCTCTTGCTGCGCGAGGGCGATTCCGACCAGCGCTTTGGCCTGATTGTGGATGGCAAGGTGGAGCTTTCGGTGGATGGCCACCGGGTCAGTGAGCTGATGGCGGGGGAGGTCTTTGGCGAGTTGGCCTATCTTGACCTGCTGGATCGCAAGCATCCCCATACGGCGGTGTCTGTGAGCACCATGACCTATATCGAACTCAATCCGGCGGCCCTGTCCCTGGCGACGGATGAGTGTCAGGAGGCCTTTCGCAGCCGTCTGGTGACCATGGTGGCCCAGCGTCTGGGGGCGGCCTATCGGGAGCTGTCCAAGTACGGCCCCCCCGCTGAACGGATCACGGCCAGTGGTTTTGGGATGGAGCTGCAGTTGGTGGATAACTGAGCGAGGCAGCCACCGCCCAAGCGGCACACATCAGACGAGCACCACACACGCATCATGCAAACGCCGGAGTGACCCTCCGGCGTTTTTCATGCTGGCTGCGCAAAGGCGCCAGACGGGGGCTCATGCCCTTGGGGGTGGTGAGTGTGGTATTAAAACATCGAAATCGTAAAAAAATCCTGGCTGTGAGCGTACAAGTCAATTCCAACGATTTAATAAATTTTATGCTTTTTGCTATTATTGCAACGGTTCTAAAGTTCGTACAGTCGTTGCCGAAAATCCTCCAGCGGCCGCGATTGTTTCGCGGATCAGTAGACAAGGAGGCAGACAGTGAGCCGAGGCAGCACTTACGGAATCAGCCGGGTCGACAATGAAAACAGCCGCACCCACGGCTGGCTTGTGACCATCCAGCGGCGCGGGGTGATCTATCGCAAGCATTTCAGCGATGGGGTCTTTGGTGGTAAACAACGGGCCTTTGCTGCAGCCAAGGCCTATCGGGATGAGGTCATTGCGGCCCATCCGCCCCTGTCGATGCAGGAGTATTCCAACATCGTCAAAAAGAACAACCGTTCGGGTGTGGTCGGAGTATGCCGCTACTGTGCATCTGAAACGCGTGATCTTCCTGAAGAAAAGCAGCGCTGGTTCTGGGTGGCCTCGTGGCCGCTGCCGGACGGTCGGCGCAAACGGGTGAAGTTCTCCGTCAAGAAGTACGGTGAAGACGGCGCCTTTCAGATGGCCATGGATGCCCGCACGGCTGCGCTGGGTAAGCTGGTCGGATCGTTTGATCCGGGCGCGGTGCGGCGCAAGGCAACCCGGCGTCGGGGTGCCCGGGTGGCCCATGCACCCCAGGCCCAGGCTTGAGATCAGGCGCTGAAATTAAAAATACCGGCTCCAAGGCCGGTATTTTTTTGTCCACGGACAGCCCGTGGTTGGGTTTGGTTTGGTTGGGCTTGGGATTTAGCGGCGGCGCCCCAGGGCGGCCTCCACCGCCCAGGTCAGCAGGCTGTACACCAGCGCGCCCATAAAGGCCGTGCCGAAGTCGGCCACCCGAAAGCCCGCCACCAGCCCGGCCACGCTCCAGAACATGAAGGCGTTGATCACCAGCATGAACAAGCCCAGGCTTAAAACCGTGATGGGCAGGGTGATGAGCACCAGCACCGGGCGCAGGAAGGTGTTCACCAGCCCCAGCAGCAAGGCACTCAGCAGGGCTGCGTAAAAGCCTTCGATATGAATGCCGCCCACCAGTTCGGGCACCAGCATCAGGGCGGTGGCGTTCAGCAGCCATTGGAGCAGGGCAGGGAGGATCTGCATGGCTGGCCTCAAGCCTGGGCGCCCAGGGCGCGGGCCCGTTGCTGCTGAAGCGCCAGTTCGGCAGGGTTGGGGCTCTGGGCGAGCCAGTGGCCCATGTGCCGGATGCTCAATTGGGCGAGGGCGTCGATCCAGGCGCTGTCTTCATTCAGGCAGGGGATGTAGCCGAAACGCTCGCCCCCCGCATGCAAAAACGCCTCCCGGCATTCCATGTCGATTTCTTCCAGGGTTTCCAGGCAGTCGGAGATGAAGCCCGGGCAGATCACGTCCACCGAGCGCACGCCCTGACGGGCCATGGCCTCCAGGGTGGGGTGGGTGTAGGGCTGGAGCCATTCGGCCTTGCCAAAGCGGGACTGGAAACTCACCACGACCCGCTCGGCGGGCAGCCCCAGGGCTTGGGCCACCAGGCGGGCGGTTTTGTGGCATTCGCAGTGGTAGGGGTCGCCCAAATCCAGGGATCTGCGCGGGGTGCCGTGAAAGCTCAGGACCAGCTTTTCGGCCTCGCCGTGGGTACTCCAGTGGCGGCGCACCGAAGCGGCCAGGGCGCCGATGTAGCCCGGGTCGTCGCCAAAGCTGCGGATGAAGCGCAGTTCGGGCAGATTGCGCCAGTGCTTGAGGCAGTCCGCCACATCGTCCATCACGCTTGCCGTGGTGCTGGCGGCAAATTGGGGGTACAGGGGCACCACCAGGATGCGGGTGCAGCCGGCGGCCCGCAGGGCGTCCAGTTGGGTGCGGATGGAGGGCTGGCCGTAGCGCATGGCCCAATCCACCATCACCTCATGGCCGGCAGCGGCGAGGGCCTGACCCAGCAACTGGGCTTGGCGCCGGGTGTGGGCCTGGAGCGGGGAGCCCTCATCCGACCACACGCTGGCGTACTTGGCCGCCGATTTGGCGGGGCGGGTGCGCAGGATGATCCCGTGCAGGATGGGCATCCAGACCAGCCGGGGAATCTCCACCACCCGGGGGTCAGACAGAAACTGGGCCAGATAGGGCCGCAGGGCCGCCGCCGTGGGGGCCGCCG
>JAJTBM010000295.1 GCA_021286885.1 Rhodocyclales bacterium | reverse complement strand
GCCCGGGCCAAGCGCGGTGCCATCGACTTTGAAACCGTCGAGACCCGGATGCTGTTCGACGAGAACGGCAAGATCGAGAAGATCATCCCCGAATCCCGCAACGACGCGCACCGGATCATCGAAGAGTGCATGCTGGCGGCCAACGTATGCTCGGCCCGCTTCCTGCTCGAACACGAACACCCGGCCCTGTACCGCGTCCACGAAGGCCCGACCCCCGAAAAGCTCGAAAAGCTGCGCGCCTTCCTGGGGGAGTTCGGCCTTCAGCTGGGCGGCGGTGACGAGCCCCAGGCGGCGGATTACGCCCGTCTGCTGGAAAAGCTCCAGGGGCGCCCCGACCTGCAATTGCTGCAAACGGTGATGCTGCGCTCCCTGCGCCAGGCCGTTTACAGCCCGGACAACTTGGGCCACTTCGGCCTGTCTTACGACGCCTACACCCACTTCACCTCCCCGATCCGGCGCTACCCCGATCTGCTGGTGCACCGGGCCATCAAGGCAGTGTTGGCGAGCGAGCAGTATCAGCCGGCGCAGGAAAGCGGCGATTGGGAAACCATCGGCCTGCACTGCTCCATGACCGAACGGCGTGCTGACGAGGCCGACCGGGACGTGGAAAACTGGCTCAAGTGCTACTACATGCAGGATCGCATCGGCGAGGAGTTCACCGGAAGCGTCTCGGCGGTGGTACCTTTCGGCCTTTTTGTTGCGCTGGACGACGTGTTTGTCGAAGGCTTGGTGCACATTTCGGAGCTTGGGAGCGATTACTTCCACTTCGATGACGCCCAGCATGCCCTGGTGGGCGAGCGCTCCGGCACCCGTTACCGCTTGTCGGATCGGGTCAAGGTGCGCCTGATGCGGGTGGACATGGAAGCGAGCAAGATCGACTTCAAGCTCATCGAGGGCCCCGCCCGGGCCACCGAGCGGGTCGGCAAGACTGCTCGGGATAAACAGGCGGCCGCGCCCCAGCCCGCAATCGTGGACACCGTGGACACCAGCGCGCCGCGCCGTGGCAAAAAGCCCCGGGCCGTGGCCCCTGCGCCTGTTGTGGTCGAAACGCCCGCGCCGGCTGCCCGGCCCAAGCGCAGCCGCAAGGCCGCCACCCAGGCCGAGCTGATCGACACGCCTGCGGCAGCTGTGGCGAAATCTGCGCCCGAAGCACCCAAGAGCCTCCTGCCTGTGCTGGACGACATCTGGGAGCTGGTGGAGCGCCCGGCTGAACCCAGCGCCCCGACGCGTCGCAAGGCCCCGGCCAGCAAGGCGCCGCGCAAGGGCGCAGCTGGCAAGCCTGCGGCTGCCCGCAAGTCCGGCGCCAGCAAAACCCGTTCAACCCCCAAGTCTGCGGCAGGCAAGAAGCCCGCCAGCAGCGGAAAGAAGAAGAGCAAGACCCGTGTCTGAAACCAGTTCCCGCCTCATCTACGGCTTCCATGCCGTCCTCGCCAAGCTGCGCCAAGATCCCGAGGCGGTGTTTGAAATCTATACCGATGCCCAGCGCACCGACGCCCGGGCCCGGGACCTGCTGCGTCACGCCGAACAATACGGCACCCGGGTGATTCCCTCCGAAGGGGAGCGCCTCGACAAGATGGTGGGCACCCGTCGCCACCAGGGCGTGGTGGCCCGTATCGATGGTCGCCGCAAGGAACTCAAGCTCCAGGATGTGCTGGACACCCTCGAAGGCCCGGCGCTTTTCCTGGTGCTGGATGGCATTCAGGATCCCCACAACCTGGGCGCCTGCCTGCGGGTGGCCGATGCGGCCGGTGCCCATGCGGTGATTGCCCCCAAGGACAAGGCCGTGGGCCTCAACGCCACTGCCGTCAAGGTGGCCAGCGGCGCTGCCGACACGGTGCCCTACATCACCGTGACCAACCTGGCCCGTGCCCTGCGCGAACTGCAGGAAGCCGGCGTGTGGGTGTTGGGTGCGGCAGGCGAAGCCGACAAGACGATCTACGAAGTGGATCAGAAGGTTTCGGTGGCCTGGGTGCTGGGCGCCGAAGGGGACGGCCTGCGCCGTCTGACCCGCGATACTTGCGACACCTTGGTCAAGATCCCCATGTACGGGACGGTGGAAAGCCTGAACGTCTCGGTGGCAAGTGGCCTGTGCCTGTTTGAAACCCGGCGCCAGCGCCAGGGCTGATCCCGCTGGTTTTTGCCTGCGCAGTCCATGAAAATCCCCTACGCCGAAGCCCGGGCCCTGTTGCGTGAAACACGCCATGGGGCTCTGGGCACCCACTCCCAGACCCATCCGGGCTTTCCTTTCGTCAGCATCCTTCCTTATGTGGCGGATCTGCGGGGCTGGCCGGTGTTTCTGGTGAGTGGGCTGGCGGAGCACACGCGCAATCTGCGGGCCGATCCCCGGGCCAGCTTCATGGTGGCGGGGGTGGGGGAGGATGTGCTCACTACGCCCCGAGTCAGCCTGGTGGGCGAGGTGCGCGAAGTCGCGCTGGACGCGGCGGCCCAGGCCCGTTATCTGCGTTATCGGCCTGAGGCGGCCGAGTACCTGGCCCTGGGCGATTTCCGTTTCTTTGCCCTGGAGCCCTTGGCGGTACGTTTGGTGAGCGGTTTTGCCCGAATGGGCTGGCTGAACCCCGAGCGACCCGCCTGGGTGCCGGAAGGGGCCGAGGAGGGCGCAGCCGTCGCCCGACTCCAGCGCCTGGCCCCGCCTGGGGTGAGCGTGCTGGGGCTGGATGGTGACGGGTTGGATCTGCAGGTGCTCGGGCAAGTGCGCCGCTGGCATCTGGCGCTGCCCGATCTGGCAGCGCTGGAGTACGAAGCTGAAGCTGTGCTCAGGCAACTGACGGTGCCCGATGCCATGCCACCCCTGGCCTGAGCCCGCCAGGCGGGCTCAGCACGCTGAACGCGTCGGGTGAATGGGCAGGATTAATCCACCCGTTCCAGCTTGTCCATGTATTGCTTGGTGAAATAGCGCTCGGGCAGCTCCTTGAGCTGCATCTGGGTGTATTGCAGCACCGAGACATTCCCCTTCTTGAGCGCATCTTCCATCACCAGTTGGGTGGGGCGAGGTTTGCCCGCCATGGTCTGGAATTTTTCGTAGCGACAGGTCTTCAGAAGTCGGTCGGAAATCGAGTAGAACTCGGCCTTGTAGGGCCAGTTGTTGGCCTGGCGCACCCAGTACAGCACTTTGGCGTAAGTGACGCCCCGGTCTACGGCGGTCAGTTCCAATACATGCATTTTCTCGCCGTCGATGGTGTCGGTGCGCAGCAGCTTGGGTTCGTAATCGCCCGCAAAGTTGGCCCGGGCCAAGTCACCGTTGGCGACTTGGCCGGTCAGGCGCTGGGCCAGGGAGAGGCGCACCGGCTGCGATACATTCGGCATGAAGATCCACAGATCACGCCCCTTCATCAGCATGGATTGGCCGCGTTCAGCGGCGGGTTCCAGGGTCTGAATGATGGTGCTCTCATTGCCCCGGGACAGTACCCGATAGATGTGTTGTTCGCTGGTTTCTCCCGGCTGGGTGGAGTCGATGGTGATCTTGACCTGGAAGCTCTCCCGGGGAAAGCGGACTTCGTCGGCCTTGGCGACAATGCCCCGTGCCAGGTCGGCGGTGTCATCAGCCTTGGAGGCAGGGCTGCATAGCAGCATGCCCCCGATCAAGGCGCTGGTCAGTGCGCGGGAGAAAGCAGGAGTAAGGCGAAAAACAAGACTCATGGTGTTATCCTAAGCAAGCGAACAACATAGCTTAATGCAGAAATGCCCATTATTCGTGTCGACAATGTAAGCAAGACCTATCGGCTGGGGGAGCAGGATGTGACCGCCCTCTCGGATGTCTCCCTGATTGTGGACCCTGGCGTGTTCATGGCCATCGCCGGGCCCTCGGGTAGCGGCAAGTCCACGCTGCTGAACATCATGGGTTGCATTGACACGGCCAGCACGGGTCATGTAGTGATCGAAGGCAAGGATGTCTCAGGTCAGACCCCAGATCAGCTTGCGAACGTGCGTGCGCGCACCCTTGGTTTCATTTTCCAGACCTTCAATCTGTTGCCGGTCTTGAGTGCCCGGGAAAACGTGGAGTATCCCCTGCTCCAGATGCCTGAGCTGGGCAAGGCCGAGCGTCATGAGCGGGTGGAGTTCTATCTGGCTAAAGTCGGTTTGCGTAAATATGCAGATCACCGCCCCAACCAGCTTTCGGGCGGGCAGCGTCAGCGGGTGGCGATTGCTCGGGCCTTGGTGACCCACTCC
>JAJTBM010000294.1 GCA_021286885.1 Rhodocyclales bacterium | reverse complement strand
GGTTTGCGGATGAAGGTTTTGGTCGGATCTCTTTCCGGTTTTGGCGGAATCAGCGGCTTCACACGGATCCAGAACTCATCGGAGACTTCCCAGGAGTTGACGCCCATCGATTTGGCTTGGGTAGGAACGAAAACCGTATTTTAAAGTTCTAAGCCGAGGAGGTTTTTCATAACAAGTCACCCAATCCACTTAAATCTTTCGTTAAGTATCGAAATACAGATTCCTTTTTTTGTTGCAAGGGCAAATTTTAAAAAATCCTCAGGAATGTAAACGGAATTTAGTTTTTTTGTACAATTTACGCTTACGCTAGATTCAATCTCAGACAAGTCAACTGAATTCATCAAGCTATGAAGCTCTGGTCTGTATTCATATATGCATAATCTTTTTTTGTATTTTTCATTTGGTAAACAGCCACATGCTTGTATTTGTGAATTTAAATCACTTAGCGGGTCTACAGTAAACCACATGGGTTTATTGTTGAATAATTTTCGTGTGGCTTCAAAAATTTTTCTTTGCTCAACAGAACAAACTGCCACTAGGATTTTTAGACCAGATTGCAAACCTGAAAAACACGAAAGCACGTCGTGTCCTATTAATTCAGTTGGTGTAATGCCTTCAGTGATTATCAGTAACGAAATAAAGTGCCTGCCATCCAAATTGTTCATCTGAAATGGGTGTTTTGAATCCAAAGTGTGCGCACCATGATTCGAATAGGTCGGTAGTTTTTCAATACCTACCTTTGCATCAATTGCATAGATACCCATTTCGCGTAAATATCTTTTTTCCAACGTGGTCATTTGGTCGTTTAATCCCATTATTTACGTGGCGGTTTCAAGTCTGAAGTACAGCACCCTGCTCAAAGTTCATGATTCAACGTGCAAATACTTCAGCTGGGGTCTCAAGGTCGAGGCATTTGCGCAGGCGGTTGTTTAGCTCTCGGGCGATTGCGTTGAGGTAGAGCGCGCCATGAGTAAGCCGAGAAGGTTTTTCATAAACATTAAATCAGATAAAGCCCGCAATCCAAAACAATCGATCGAAACCAGTTGAGTGTCTCTCCATCTTTTTTCAAACAAACCGTAAATCCAAAATCTTCCCCTCCCCGTTGCCCCCACCCCCCCACCTGCGCTAGGATTTGAACAGTTGTTCAAATCATCCAGGCAAAGGAGACGTGGTGAGCAGACTCAAGCTGGGCCGAGTGGCGGTGTTGGGGGCGGGGGTGATGGGGGCGCAGATTGCGGCCCATGTCGCGAATGCGGGGGTGCCGGTGTTGCTGTTTGATCTGGCGGCGCCGGGGGGGGATCCTCGGGGTGTGGCGCGCAAGGCGGTGGAGGGTTTGCGTAAGCAGACGCCGGCGCCCCTGGCGCTTGCGGAGCGGGCGAGCCTGATCGAGCCCCTGTGCTACGACCTGGATCTGGCGCGCCTGGCGGGGTGTTTGCCGGCGGCGCGGCAGGCGCGCTTCTGCGGGCTGCATTTCTTCAATCCGCCGCGCTATATGTCGCTGGTGGAGCTGATTCCGGCCCCGGCCACCGATCCGGCCCTGCTGGATGGGCTGGAAACCTGGCTCACGTCCGCCCTGGGCAAGGGCGTGGTGCGTGCGCTGGATACGCCCAACTTCATCGCCAACCGGATCGGGGTGTTCTCGATGCTGGCGGTGATGCATCACACCCAGGCCTTCGGGTTGGCCCTGGATGAGGTGGACGCCCTCACCGGCCCGGCCATGGGGCGCCCCAAGAGCGCCACCTATCGCACCGCCGACGTGGTGGGCCTGGATACCCTGGCCCATGTGGTCAAAACCCTGCAAGACACCCTGCCGGACGCCCCCTGGCACGCTTATTTCCGTACGCCGGCCTGGCTGGACGGGTTGCTCGCCCAGGGCGCCCTGGGCCAGAAAACCCCGGGCCAGGGCGGCATCTTCCGCAAGGAGGGCAAGCAGATTCTGGTGCTGGACCCGGCCAGCGGCACCCATCGCCCAGCTGCGGGCGCCGTGGCGCCCGAGGTGGCCGAGATGCTGGCCGAGGCCGATCCGGCCCGGCGGTTTGCCCGGCTGCGGGCCAGCGCCCATCCCCAGGCCCGCTTTGTGTGGGCGGTGTATCGGGATCTGTTCCACTACTGCGCGGTGCAGCTCGAACACATCGCCGCCAATGCGCGGGATCTGGATCTGGCCCTGCGCTGGGGGTTTGGCTGGGCCCAGGGCCCGTTCGAGACTTGGCAGGCGGCCGGCTGGCAGACCCTGGCCGAGGCCGTGCGGGCGGATATCGAGGCCGGCCTGAGCCTGGCGCCCACGCCCTTGCCCGCCTGGGTGTTTGACGGGCGCAGCGGTGTGCACGGGCCCGAGGGGGCCTGGAGTGCCGCCGCCCGGTGCGCCCAGCCCCGTTCGCGCCTGCCGGTGTATGGGCGCCAGCTTTACCCCGAAACCCTGCAGGGAGAGGCCGCCGCCGATCCGGGCGTGACCCTCTGGGAAAACGCCGAACTGCGCCTGTGGCATCTGCCCGCCCGGGATGCGCGCATCGGCATCGTGTCTTTCAACTCCAAGATGCACACCATCGGCACCGCCGTACTGGAGGGCATGCAGGAAGCCCTGGCCCGGGCCGAGCGGGATCTGGACGGGCTGGTGATCTGGCATGCCGCGCCCTTTGCGGTGGGCGCCAATCTGCTCCAGCTGCTCCAGGCCTGCCAGGCGGGGGCCTTTGAGCAGGTGGAGCAGGTGGTGGCCAACTTCCAGCGCACCACCCAGGCCATCAAGTACGCCCGGGTGCCGGTGGTGGCCGCCGTGCAGGGCATGGCCTTTGGGGGCGGGTGCGAGTTTGCGATGCATGCCCATCATCGGGTGCTGGCGCTGGAAAGTTATGTGGGGCTGGTGGAGGCGGGCGTGGGCCTGATCCCCGCCGGGGGCGGCTGCAAGGAGCTGGTGCTGCGCGCCGCCGATCTGGCGAGCCGGGCGGCGGGGGGCGATGTGTTCCCCTTCGTGCAGAACTTTGTCCAGACGGTTTCCATGGGCAAGGCCTCCCGCAGCGCGCTGGAGGCGGTGAATCTGGGTTTTGCTCAAGCTACCGATGACATTCTGTTCAACCCCCACGAGCTGCTCCACGCGGCGCTCCACCGGGCCCGGGCCATGGCCGAGGCGGGCCACCGTCCGCCCGTGCCCCGGGGGGCGGTGCCGGTGGCCGGGCGGAGCGGGATTGCGACCTGCGAGCTGGGCATCGTCAACATGCTGGAAGGAGGCTTCATCTCCGAATGGGACGCCCAGGTCGGGCGCAGCGTGGCCCGAAGCCTGGCTGCTGGACGTGGAGCGTGCCCAGTTCATGCACCTGGTGCACAACGCGAAAACCCAGGCCCGCATCGCCCACATGCTGGAAACCGGCAAGCCCCTGCGCAACTGAACCACGGAGATTCAAACCATGACCCAAAAACAGATTCAGGACGCCTACATCGTGGCCGCCACCCGTACCCCGGTGGCCCGCCGCAACGGCGCGTTTCGCCATGTTCGCCCGGATGACCTGCTCGCCCATGTGCTGCGGGCGGTGGTGGCCCGGGTGCCGGGGCTGGATGCCCGGGAAATCGGCGATGTGATCGTCGGCTGCGCCATGCCCGAAGCGGAGCAGGGCATGAACGTGGCCCGCATCGGCCTCTTGCTGGCCGGCCTGCCGGACGCGGTGCCGGGCCTCACCATCAACCGTTTCTGCGCTTCCGGGCTGCAGGCGGTGGCCGATGCCGCCAACCGCATCCGGCTGGGCGAGGCGGACGTGATGCTCGCCGCCGGTACCGAGTCCATGACCGTGATGTCCCAGATGATGGGCAACAAGATGTCCATCAACCCGCGCATCACCGCCCACGCCGAGCACCTGGGCATCGCCTACGGGATGGGCCTCACCGCCGAAAAGGTGGCCCAGCGCTGGCAGGTGAGCCGCGACGATCAGGACGCCTTTGCGGTGAATTCCCACCAGCGGGCGGTGGCCGCCATCGGTGCAGGCCGCTTCCGGGACGAGATCAGCCCCTATCTGGTGCACACCCGGGTGCCGGGCGAAGGGGGCCAGCCCCGGATCAGCGAGCGTCTGTTTGAGCACGACGAGGGCCCCCGGGCCGATGCCTCGGTGGCCGGGCTGGGCAAGCTGCGCCCGGTGTTTGCCGCCCGGGGCTCGGTGACGGCGGGCAACAGCTCCCAGATGTCCGACGGGGCCGGGGCGGTGCTGCTCATGTCCGAAGCCGCCCTCAAGCGCTACAACGTGCAGCCCGTGGCCCGCTTCTGCAGCTACGCGGTGGCCGGCG
>JAJTBM010000293.1 GCA_021286885.1 Rhodocyclales bacterium | reverse complement strand
GGCCTGGGCCTTGCGGGCCTCGGGCAGGCGCAGGTCGTAGTAACCCAGATCGGTGGGCACCTTGGGCTGCTCATGGCCCGGGAACAGGGGCTTGGCCTTGCCGGTGTTGGTCCATTCGGTAAAGCCCTTGCCCCACCACTCATCGTTTTCGGGGATGGGGTGGAACTGGGGCAGATGGAAGGCGATCAGGCGCGCCAGAGGCTTCGCCGCAGTTTGGGTGTTCGACATGAAAGGCTCGATTCGGCAAGAGACAACACGGTTACGGGCCCCGAGGGCGGGCGTCACTCTACCACCCTCGCCCCGGCGCCCATTCAGGCAGGCGCTCTATTTGAACGACTTTGATAATCCAGCCGTTGCAGATATCACGCAGCCCCCACCCAGGCGGGGTTCACAGCACGCTGCACAGGCCCAGCACCAGGGCAGCCCGGGCTTTGGCGAAGCGCTCGGCGCCGCTGCCCGGATACCCCTTGGCCAGGGCAAGGCAGCCCAGAGCCATGGCACGCACCATGCGCCGCCCGCCCCGCTGCCCCTTGAAAGCCGGCAGGAGGGCATTGAGCCCCCCCCAATCATCCTCGATGGCCGACCAGGCATAGCCGGTGCATACGGCCTTGCGGGCCATCTGGGCGCAGGTGGCCAGGTCGGCCCCCGGCAGGGCCAGGGCGGCGCTCAGGTCTTCGAGCATTTCAGGAATGCAGCCCTTGCTGGCCATGACCTGCATGCGCGCCAGGAGCGCAGTCTGCTGATCCCGGGCATTCAGGGGCGTGGTGCAGGCCGGCGCCAGGTATTCACCCAGGGCCAGATTTTCGCGCAGCTTGCGCCCGACCCGCTGGTCGAAGCGGCGGAATACCTTGCTGCGGTCGGTGCCTGCATAGCGGATCGCCTTGGCGCCGCGCAGGCCCTGGTGCTGGCGGAAGATGAAGCTGGGCT
The DNA here is from genome assembly GCA_021286885.1 of Rhodocyclales bacterium. Lineage (GTDB taxonomy): Bacteria > Pseudomonadota > Gammaproteobacteria > Burkholderiales > Rhodocyclaceae > Zoogloea. The sequence goes on along the minus strand of JAJTBM010000293.1, from coordinate 3,373 downwards.
CGGGGCACAGCACCGCCTTGCAGCTGCGGGCCAGGCGCAGCTGGATGTCGTAGTCTTCAGAACTGAGCAGCTGGGTATCGAAGCCCCCGAGCTGGAGATACACCTCGCGCTTCACCAGGGCGGTGGCCAGATGGAAAAAGCAGCCCAGCATCAGCCGGGGAAAGAAGCTGTCCGGGTCGTGGGGCGCCACGGCGTGCAGGCGGCCCTGGACGATGCGCCCGTCGGGCCCATCGCTGCCGTAGTAGTGGGGGCTATACACAAAACCTGCATCGGGGGCGGCGGCCAGGGTGCGCAGGCGGGTTTCGATGGCGTCGGGCAGGGCCACGTCATCATCGTCAAAAATCCAGATCAGCTCGCCCTGGGCTTGCTGGATGCCCAGATTGACCGCCGTGGGCTTGCCGCCGTTTTCCTTGCGCAGGTGGCGCACGGTGGGGTGACGGGCCACGTAGCCGGCCAGCAGATCGGCGGTGCCGTCTTCGGAGCCATCGTCAATCACAATGATTTCCAGGGCCGGCACGCTCTGGGCGAGCAGGCTATCCAGGCATTCGCCGATGTAATTCACCCGGTTGAAGGTGGGCACCAGAACGCTGACGCGGGGCTGGGTCATGGGAATCCTCTAACGCGGCTAGGATCTGCGCAAAGACGGCCTCAGGCCGCCTTGCGGGTGAACTTTTTGAGCAGGTTGCGCACATCCTGCAAGTACGCCGGGGCCAGCAGCAGGATGGAGGCCACATAGGCCAGCACCCCGGCGCCAATCAACACCCCCAGGCGCAGGGCCAGGGCATCACTTACGGCATATACCGGGTCGCGCAGCAGCACCACCGCGCCAAACATCAGCATGGAGGCCAGCGTGGGCGCCCCCAGAATGCGGCCCAGGTCGCGGGTTTTCATGTCCACCAGGCCAATCGAGATGCGGAAGAACACCAGCGACACCCCGGTGCCAAACAACACCGCATAGGCCACCCCGGTCAGCCCCCAGAAATTGCCCACCACGATGGCGCCCAGCGAAATCACGGTGTTGGCCAGATACAGCTTGAAGGACAAACCAAGCCGGTCGGTGGCGTTGAAGATGGGAATGCCGATGGTGGTGGCGGCGCGCAGCCCGGCCCCCACCGAGATGATCTTGAGGATGGGCACCATGTCCAGCCATTGATCGCCGTAGAGCAGCAGCACCATTTCTTCGGCCACCGCGCCAATCCCGAAGCCGATGGGCACCACCGCCAATGACAGCAGCCGGCCACTGCGCAGGATCCCGTCGCGGAAACGGTCCATGTCGTGCTGGAGGGCCGAGAAGGCCGGGAACAGCACCTGCTGGAGTGGAATCGCAATGCGGGCGCGGATCTCGTCGGTGAGGGCGCGGGCGTTCTGGTAATACCCCAGGGAGCCGGCGCCCAGCATCCGGCCAATCAGCAGCAGATCCAGGTTGGCGTTGGCGTAAAACAGGAAGCCGTTGCCAAAATACCCGCCGTTGGTACGCCAGGTGGAGGCCAGAAAGCTACGGCTGAAGCGCAACCGGGGCCGATAGCCGGTGGCAAAGGTGTAGGCCAGCATCTGGGCCGTGCCCCCCGCCACCGAGGCGCCCGCCAGACTCCATACGCCCCAGCCCATCCAGGCCAGCACAATGCCGGTGCCGGCGCGGAACAGCATCATCCCGATCTGCACCACCATATCCTGGCGGAACATCAGCATCCGGTTCATGAGGCTGCGGGGCACCACGGTCAGCTCGTCGAGCATGAACATGAAGCCCATCACCTGGAGCAGCTCACCCACGGTTTCGTCGTTGAAAATCTGCCCGGCAAACAAAGACACGATCTGCACCGCCAGGGTGAGCACGGTGCCCAAGCCCAGGGCCGCCCAGAACATGGTGTCCATCTGGATGCGGGTGATGTGGGCGCGCTGGATCAGGATCGCCCCAAAGCCGAAGTTGGAGAACAGGGCCGCCAGCTCGGTGACGACCGTCGCCATGGCCACATGGCCGAAATCGGAGGGGGTGAGCAGCCGCGCCAGCACGGCCATCGACCCGAAGGTGATGGCAGTACGGATGCCGATGCTCAGAAAGGTGAGGGCCGCGCCGTGGGCAACGCTGCGCCCCAGGTCTTCGGCGCGGGGGCGAAAGGCCCGCTGGACGAGGCTCAGCCGACGGTGCGTTGCAGCCATGATAGCGTCAGGTTCTCCACTTGGCGCCGGGCTTCGGCATTGGAAAAGGTATGGTCGGCATCGGCCAGATCGTGGCGCTCCACCTCCGGGCGGGCCAGCAGGCCCTGCCAGGCGGCGTCGGTGCCGGCGTATTCGATGAATTCCCGGGCGGTCAGATCGTGGCCGCTCAGAATCAACAACTTGGGCAGCGCCCGGGCCCAGCCCTTGGCCATTTGGGTCTGGAAGCTCAGGGCGGGCGTGTGCTTGCCCGCAGCGCCGGCAGCGGGCGCGGCGCGGCGGGACGCCAGCCAGGTTTTGACAAAACCGGCCACGGCGCCGAACACCGCCACCTCGCCCCGCAAGAGCTTGAGCCAGAAGGCCTTATCGAACAGCTTCTGAGCGTAATAGTGCTTGACCTGGGCCCGGGCCTGGCTCGTGACCGAGCGCACCCAGGGATTGAGCAGCACCAGGCCACCCACCCGGGCATCCGCCTCGGCGTGCAGATACATGAGCGCCGCCGATGCCGCATCGCACAGGCCCCACAGCTGGAAACTGCCCACGCCAAGACTGGGGCAGGCCTGGGCAAAGGCATCCAGGGCGGCGCGGATGTCGGGATTCACCTGCTCAAAATTGTGCAGATCGCCGCTGGCGTCGCCCATCCCCCGGTAATCGAAGCGCAGCACCGCATAGCCTTCCGCCGCCAGCCGGCGACTGAGCAACAGAAACTGACGATGGCTGCCCACCCGGTATTGGGGCCCACCCACGATGAGCAGCACCCCGCCCCGGCACGGGCCGGCAGGACGCGCCAGCACGGCGGGCAGGATCTCGCCCGCGCAGGGGAAAGACAGAATTTCTTCGGAGTAAGGCGCCCCGGGGGAAGTAGGGGCCGTAAGGGAGGAAGTAGAGGAAGTCACTGACGCACTCACGCGGCACACGCGGCCAGCAGCTGGGCCGGGCAATCGGTGATCTCGGTGGTCTGCCAGAAAGGCGGGCCCGCTACCACTCGGGCTTCCAGCGCCACGCCGGCACTGCGCCAGCGCTCGATGCGGGCTTGGGCCACCGGGCTCAGCTTGGGCTCGGCCTGGCCGGAAACCTCCAGCCACAGAGCGGGTTTGCCCGGGGCGGGCGGCAGCAGCTCGGCGGCTTCCAGCCCCTGGGCCAGGGCCGGGGCGACCGCATAACCCGCCACTTCGATGGATTCATTACGCGCCAGGGCCTGACGCAGGCCGTCGATGAC
>JAJTBM010000292.1 GCA_021286885.1 Rhodocyclales bacterium | reverse complement strand
CTCAGGGCCAGATTGCGGACATTCTGCAAGCGCGTGGCCAGCTGGACGCGGCCTTGGCACTCCACACCGAACGTCTGCCGGTGGCTCAGGCTATGCAGGATCTGGAGAGCCTCGCCCATATTCGGTTTTCCATGGCCTCTGTACGCTTGGAGCGGGGCGATCTGGCGCAAGGGGGGCCTGCGGTGCAGACGATTTATGCCGAGGCGGAAGAGGCCTATCAACTAGCCTGCCAACTTGGGCGGCCGGATTTTGTGGGGCATTTTGGGTGCTTGTGGAGCCAGCTGCTGGCAATGCAAGGCCAGCCCCAAGCCGCCCACCAAGTCCTCAACGAAGCCGAAGCCGCTTTCAACCTGCTAGGCGTTCAAGAGCGCTTGGCCGAAATCCAAGCCCTCCGCCAGCGCATCCCCAGCGCCTGACCCTCACCCCGCCAGTTCTACCCCGATCTCAAACCGCCCGTCTTGCCGGGTGTGGGCGTAGAGCTGGCCGTGGTGTTGGTGGGCGAGGCGGGTGACGATGGCGAGGCCCAGGCCGCTGTGGCCGGGGCGGCCACGGGCGGGGTCGAGGCGGACAAAGGCTTCGCTGGCCCGGGCCAGGTCGGCGGGGGGAATGCCGGGGCCGTGGTCGCACACGGCGAGGCGGGTGGCGGTGCCCGCCCGGTAGGCGAGCAGGCTGATGGGGGCGTGCCCGTATTCGCGGGCGTTATCCAGCAGGTTTTCGAGGATGCGTTCGATCTCGGTGGGCGGGGCGGGCACGGGGGGCAGGTCGGGGGCGAGCTCCAGCGCCAGGGGCCAATCGGCGTGGCGGGCCTGGAGTTCGCGGGCCAGCGGGGCGATGTCGGTGGGTTCGGCCTGGGGCGCGCCGGGCTGGCCGCTGCGTACAAAGCCTAAAAACTGGTCGGCGATGTGGTTGAGGCTGCCCACGTCGCGCACGATGCCGGCGCTGATCTCGGCATCGTCGATCAGGCTGGCGCGCATGCGCAGGCGGGTGAGGGGGGCTTTCAGGTCGTGGGACACGCCGGCCAGGATGTGTTCCTGTTCCCGCTCCCGGGCGGCGATGTTGGCGGCCATCCGATTGTAGGCGCTCACCAGCAGGCGGATTTCATCCGAGGCGCCGGGGGGCGCGTCCACCTGGCGGGGGCGGTCGCCCTGGCTGGCGATTTCCCGGGCGAGGCGCTGGATGGGGCGCTGCACCCAGAGCAGCGAGAGCAGGCCCAGCACCGCCGCCAGCAGCATGATGAGCACCAGCACCGTGAGGAAGGGCGACGGAAAACCCCGCTCCCCGCGCCCCAGGGGCAGCTCCAGGGCCAGTTGGTGGCTCCGCCAGCCAAAGCGCACCTCGGCCATGCGGGCGTGGAACATGCGTACTTCCACATCCACGTTCTGGCCCAATTCGGCGCTGACCAACTCGCCAATCTGGTGCGCAAAGCGGGCCCGAAAGCCCCGGTGCGGGGGCGGCGGGTCGATCCGCACCCGCAGGCCCGCCGTCCGGAAAGCCTGTTCGAGCCGGGGCGGATCGTCGCCCACCCGCTCGGCCACTGCCAGCACGTTGCGAATCTCGGCTGCCAGTTGCTCGGCGCTGTTCTGCTCAAAACTGGCGGCCCGGTAGTAGCGCCAGATGCCCCCCACGCCCACCAGGGCCAGGATCACGCTGAGCACAAAGGCGAGGCACAGCCGCCCGCCCAGGGAATGCAGGCCCCAGCGCAGCAGGCGCCCCCCTGGGCGGTGATGATGGGCGTGAGCGTGGGGCGGATGGGGGCTGGGCGGGTGTTCAGCTTCAGCCATGGGCGGGGGGCTCCGGTACGAACACGTAGCCGCGCCCGCGCATGGTCTGGATGTAGCGGGGGGCTTCGCTGTCGGGTTCCAGCAGCTTGCGCAGCCGGTGAATGGCCACGTCCACCGAGCGGTCGGTGGCTTCCACGTCCCGCCCGTGCATGGCTTCGAGCAGTTTCTCGCGGGATTGGGGCAGGCCGGGGCGTTCGGTCAGGGCCTTGAGCAGGGCGAATTCGGCATCCGATAGGGGCTGGACGTCGGCCCCACCCTCGCCCCCATGCAGGCTGCGGGTGGTGGGATGAAAACGCCAGGCGCCGATGGTGACTTCTTCGCCCGGGCTTGGCAGGGCGGGGATGGGGCGCCGGCGCAGCACCGCCTGGATGCGGGCCAGCAGTTCCCGGGGGTCGAAGGGCTTGCCCAGATAATCATCCGCGCCGCTTTCCAGGCCCACGATGCGATCCACCAGGTCGGCCCGGGCGGTGAGCATGATGATGGGCACCTCGTCCTGTTCAACCCGCAGCCGGCGGCAGGCGTCCAGCCCGCTCAGGCCGGGCATCATCAGATCGAGCACGATCAGGTCGGGGCGCAGGCGCTTGAGGCGGCGCAGGAGCTCATCGCCGCTGGGGATGCCCAGGGCTTCCAGGCCGTTGCGTTCCAGGTAGGCGGCGAGCATCTGGCGCAGCTCGGCATCGTCATCCACCAGGTAAATCAGGGGGCGTCGGGTGTTCATGGAGGCTTTATAAACGGCAGGCCCCGGCCCCGGTGGGGGCTGGATGACCAATTATTACGGGCCGCCGGGGGCGCGTAATAATTGGTAATGGAGCAGGCGGGGCTTGAAACCATTGGGGGCTGGGATGGGGCCAGACTATAGCCATGTTCAACGGGGGCACCAACCCACCCCGACGACCTAGCCTTATTTCTACACCCCCCAGGAGTTCACCATGAAGATGAAGAAGGTTTTTGCGCTGCTGTTGACCTGCGGTCTGGCCCTGCCGTTTATGGCCCATGCGGGCCACCATGGCGGTGAGCGCTGCGAGGGCATGAGCAAGCGCATGGAGCAGCGCCTCGATGCGTTGCAAACCCAGCTCAAGCTTGACCCGGCCCAGCAGGCCCAGTTTGCCAAGGCCCGCCAACTGAGCCTGGACGCCATGAAACAAGGGCGCGAAACCCACAGCAAGCTGCACGAGCAGGCCAAGGCCGAACTCGCCAAGCCCCGCCCCGATCTGGCCGCCCTGGCCGAGGCCCGGGACAAGGCTGAAGAAGCCACCCGCAGCCAGCGTCAGGCCGCCCGCAAGGAATGGCTGGCCTTGTATGCCACCCTGAGCCCCGAACAAGTGGCCGTGGCCAAGGCCGAAATGGGCGATATGCTGGGCCGCTTTGAGCGGGGCGGCCATCGCCACGGCTTTATGGGTGGCCGAGGCTGAACGCTGTTGAGCCCTGCCCAAGGGGCCTGAAACGGCTTAGGCTGTGCGCTGCAAACATTTATCTACAGCCATCAAGGAGCTGTCATGCAAATCACCCCGATGAAGTTTTCTGGTCTGGCCCTGTCTGTGGCGGCGATGGCCCTGCTTGCCGCGCCCCTGGCCCAGGCGCGTACCTCTGAAATCTCCGGCCCCAAAGGTGGACAGGTGACGCACCAAGTCCAGCGCGGCGGTGGCGATGTCAGCTCCAGCTGGACGGGGGCCAACGGCAAGACCGCCGGGCGCAACGTATCCCGCAGCCGGGATGAAACCACCGCCAACTACTACGGCCCCCAGGGCCAAACCGCCAGCCGCCAGGTGGAGCGCAGCGCCGAGGGCGCCAGCGCCACCGTCACCGGCCCCCAAGGACGGGTGATCCGGCGCCAGACGCAGTATTGATGGTTTGATGCAGTGTGTGGGTGCAGCGGGGCGGGCCTGAGAAGGGCGCGCCCCGCTGTGCTTTTGGCAAGGTAGGTCAGCGATCCCGCATTTAGCGGTTCTCTCGGGTATGCCAGAGCCGCAGCACATAGATGGTCGAATTTTGCAGTTCGTAGCGCAGCTCGTACGCTCCGACCAGAATTCGCCGTACCTCTCGGGGCTCAAACTGGAACAGTTGCTCGCCGATGCGTGGGTGGGTCAGCAGAATGTTTGGGGCTTGGGTCAGGGCCTGCACCGCCCGCATGGCGGCAGGTTTGTTCACCGGCGCCAGGAGCTCATACAGGCGCGCCAAGTCGGAAAGCGCCTTGCTGGTCCACTTCAGTTCCATCAACGCGGCAAGGGCAGCGGCTGGTCTGTGCCCAGGCTTTCCGCCCACGCTTGTACGGCTTGGTGATCAATGACGTGGCCGGCATCCACGTCTGCGAGCGCTTCTTGGGTTAGCCTGTCGCGCTCTTCCTCCTGGGCGATCCAGGCGGAAAGGGCCTGTTTCATGATCCAGCCGCGTGAGCGCTCAAGTCGTGCCGCCATTTGATCAACCTTGTCGGCCAGCGGAAGCGGCACGTGGGCACTCAGCACTTTGGTTGCAGCGGTCATGTGGCACCATCCTGGATAGGGGTGAAATGGGAGGGGGGG
>JAJTBM010000291.1 GCA_021286885.1 Rhodocyclales bacterium | reverse complement strand
TGGGAGGCAACGTACTGGGCAGCCTTGACCTTGCGCAGCAGCTCGGAAGCGTCACGGCCGATGCCCAGGTCGTGGATTTCGGCGACCTTGATCTGGCCTTCCGGGTTCACCACGAAGGTGCCGCGCAGCGCCAGGCCGGCTTCTTCGATCATCACGTCGAAGTTGCGGGAGATGGTGCCGGTGGGGTCGCCCAGCATCGGGTACTTGATCTTCTTGATGGTGTCGGAGGCGTCGGCCCAGGCCTTGTGCACGAAGTGGGTGTCGGTGGAGACGGAGTACACCTCAACGCCCAGCTTCTGGAATTCGGGGTACAGATCAGCCATGTCGCCCAGCTCGGTCGGGCAGACGAAGGTGAAGTCGGCGGGGTAGAAGAAGAAGACAGACCACTTGCCCTTGACGTCGGCGTCGGTCACATCGACGAACTTGCCATTGTGGTAGGCGGCGGCCTTGAACGGCTTGATTTCGGTGTTGATCAGGGACATAGCGTTTCCTTCACGTTGGTTGGGTTTGGAGATCACATGATACGGCGGCGGGGGGCATCGTTCAAATTGATTAACATCATCATCAGGATTAAACGAAGCTATCGACCCAGCCGGGCGGCAAACGACCGGCCAGCACCACAGCATAGCGCCGTCCACGTTTAAAAAGCAGCCTTCAACATGCAAAAAAACGGGGCTGCCGCAGCAGCCCCGTGGGGGAAGATCCAGGCCCGGTGCGCTTAGTGGGGCGCGAGGCTGGCGGCTGCCCGGTAGTGGCGGTGCATGTCTTCGGGCTTGTCCATCTGTTCGGCCAGGCTGGCGAGGGCCAGGTGGACTTCCCAGCTGGGGGCGATGGCCAGGGAGGCTTCCAGATAGCTGGCGGCCTTGCCCCAGAGTTGGGACTGGACGCACAGGCGGCCCAGGGTGAGCAGCAGTTGCGGGTCGCGGGGATGGGCCTTGAGCCATTCTTCGGCCTTGGCCAGACGGCCACGCAGGTCGGCGCCCTGGCAGCGGCCATACAGGCCGGCCAGATCGGTATCCCACTCGATGGCGAGTTGGGTTTCGATGACCTTTTGCGCGGCGTCGCAGTCTTGGGCCGCCATCAGGGCGCGGGCCAGGGCCAGCACCAGACGGCCATGGCGTTGCTCGTCCCGGGGCAGTTCTTGCCAGTAGCCGAGCAGGGCCTGGGCGTCGCCGGCGAACTGGCGCAGGGCTTCCTGGTGGGCGCGGCGCTTGATGGGCTCGGCGTGCTCGGGGCTGAGGGCCTTGACCTTGACCAGCTGGCGCACGATGCGCACGGCTTCGGGCCAATTTTCCTGGGCCTGGGCGGTGCGCAGGGCGAGGCGCAGGGCCGCAATATGACGCTGACCGCCGGCCTGGAGTTCGGCGATGCGCTGGGCGGCTTCATCAAAGCGGCGCCCTTCAACGGCCAGTTCGGCCTCGCTCATGAGACGGGCAACGCGCACATCCAGATCGTGTTCGGCGGCCTTATCGAGCCACTGGCGATAGCGTTCTTCATCGCGCATGGAATGGGCCGCCCGGGCCGCCAGCAGGGCCGCCAGACCGGGGGCCTCGTCGGCCTCGTAGGCCGCAATCGCCTGACGCAGGGCCTGGCCGTAGCGGCCTTCGATGCGCAGCCGGACGGCGTCGTACAGGGCCTGGGAGGCGCGCTCCTTTTTCTTGCGGGCGCGGAAGGCCTGGACGGCCTGGGGCAAGGCCATGGTGCGGGACACCAGGCGGGTAAAGCCGTACAGCCCGGCAAAGCCGCCCAGGGAGAGCAGGATCAGCAGGTTGAGGGAGATCTGGATACGGTAAGGGGGCCAGACCAGCAGGGCATAGCCCTCGTTGTACCGGCCCGCCACCGCCAGACCGACGGCCAGGGCAAACAGGCCAATGGACCACAGCAGGGTACGCATGGGCTACCTCAGTTCGTCTTGGCCGGGCGCACCGCCGGGCGGGCCGGGGTGGGCACCACCGGGGCCACCGGCTCCGGGCGCCGTTCGGTGGCGGCCTGGATCTGGCGCAGGGCGTTCTGGCTGGCCTGGAGGGTGGGCATATCCACGCCCACCGGCACCTTTTGCAGCTCCAGCAGATCATTGCGGGCGGTGGCCACCGCCGGGTTGCGGGTGTCGAAATAGCGTTCGAGCCAGCGGTAGGAGATCCGCATGTCTTCGCGGAAGGTGTTGCCATCCCGCGAAAGCAGGGCCAGACGCGCATTCATCAGGCGCAGCTTGAGGTTTTCGCGCAGGAAAACCGCGTTGCTGGGCGCGAGCAGGGCCGGATCGGGGCGATCCATGCGTTCGATGCGCACCAACTGGCTGAACTCGGCCCACACCTCGCTGCCCAGGCGCTGGAACCAGTTGTCGGCATCGGCCTTGGGGGCGGCGGTTTCCTTGGGCTTGGCTTCAAAGGCCAGGGGCAGATTGTCGATGCGGCCGATCAGGGTTTCGAGGCGCAGGGCCACGCCCGAGGCATCTACCTGGGGCAGGCCGCGCAGGGTGTCCATATCGCTGGCAATCGCCTTGCGCAGGGGCAACCACTGGGGGCGCTCCAGGCTGGAGAGGCGGGCATCGGCAGTTTGCAGGGCGAGCAGGGCTGCCTGCACATTGCTGGCGAGCTGGATCTGCTGGACGGCGATGTTCACCGCCTGTTCGACCTCGGCCAGCACCCGGTCATCCCGAGTACGGGTGAACTCTTGGTACATGGCTTCCAGGGCCACCTGATGGCCCTGGGATTCGGCGATGCGGCTTTCCAGGGCGCTCAGCTTGGTCTGGGTGGCCGCAAGATTGTCTTGGGCAGCCTTGGCCAGGGTGCGGGCCTCTTTGGCGGCGGCGTCGCCTTCGGAGAGCCGGTGGGTGAGTTCGGCCTGGAGATCCGCCAGACGGCTGCGGGTTTCCAGCCACTGCCAGCCCAGCAGGGCCAGGGCGGCAACGGTGATCAGGGCGGCGGGCTGACGCCAGGCCGAGGGCTTGTGCGCATGGGCCGCCGGCGGCTGGGCGGACTCCAGAGGCGGGAGGCTGGGGATTTCGCTACTCATGGCGAGATATTAACCCGGATGAAAGGGGACAAAGGAAGCCGGCATCGCCACCAGGGGCGCAAACACGTTCAGGCATCCCGGGAAAAATGGGCCAACAGGCCATCCAGCAAGCCCCGGTCGGCGGCTTCGGTCGGGATCACCTGATGGAAACCGGCCTTGCGGGCGGCATGGACAATCCGTGGATGGGGCGCGAACACAGGCACCGGAAACAGCACCTCCACCCCCGGCAGGGCCAACAGGTGGCCGACGGCCTCGCTGCTGGTGAGACTCAGGGCGTCCAACCCTCCGGCCCGGGCCCGGGCCAGCAGGGGCGCGGGATCATCCACCGGGCCACTGCGCCGGTAGCAGCTGAAGTATTCGACCTGGGCGCCACGCTGGGCAAGGGTGTCGCCCAGCAGGTCGCGCCCCCCGTCACCGCGCAGGATCAGCACCCGGCGCCCAGCCACCGCAGCGGGCTGAAAGGCCGGCAGGGCGAGCACCGATTCGCTGTCAAAACCGCTTTCGGGGGCAATGACCTGCTCAAACCCCCGGGCCGCCAGGGCCGCTTCACTCCCCTTGCCCACCGTACTCAGTTGCAGCGTGGCGGGCAGCGGGCCGTGGGGCAACAGGCCATCCAGGGCACAGTGCACCGCGTTGGGGCTCACGAAGAAGGCGAGGGAGAAGTCACCTGCACGCAGCCGGGCATGGAGGGCGGCATAGGCCGCCGGATCGTGCACCGGGGTGATGGTCAGGAGCGGGAAGCGCAGGGCTTCGGCCCCCAGCCCGGCCAGGGCCGCGCACAGCCCGTCGGCCTGGGCCGCAGGCCGGGTCACGACGATGGTGCGCCCCGCCAGGGGCAAGCGGCCCATGGGCAGGACGCTTACAGGCTGGCGAGGATCTCGTCGGCGCCGTCGGCGCGCAGATCCGCAGCCAGGGCCAGCCCCAGGGCTTCCGGGGCGTCCAGGGGGCCGCAGCGTTCGGCCCGGGCGATGCGGGAGCCGTCCGGCAGGGCCACAAAGCCGCGCAGCCACAGGGCGCCATCGCGCACTTCGGCATAGGCCCCCAGGGGCACTTCGCAGCTGCCGGCGAGGGCGCGGGAGGTGGCGCGCTCGGCACGCACGCAGGCGGCGGTGTCGGTATTCACCAGGGGGGCCATCCAGGCGGCCACTTCGGGGCGGTCGGAGAGGGCTTCGATGCCCAGGGCGCCCTGGCCAGCGGCGGGCAGGGAGACTTCGGACGGCAGGGTGCTGCGGATGCGCTCGCCCAGGCCCAGGCGAGTGAGGCCGGCAGCGGCGAGGATGATCGCGTCGTACTGGCCTTCGTCGAGC
>JAJTBM010000290.1 GCA_021286885.1 Rhodocyclales bacterium | reverse complement strand
TCGCCTTCAAGGGGGAGGCGGATCGGGTCGGCCCCGAGGGCAAGAACCAGATCCCGGTATTCCAGGTGCTCCAGATGTTCCAGGTGTTCGCCGGAGGCGAGTTGCACCTGGCGGCGGGCCGGGTCGAGGGCCCGCACGTCTGCGTGGGGGATGATGCGGGCGTTCAGCTCGGCGGCCATCTGTTCGGCGCTCTTCATGACCAGGGCGGCGGCGGTTTTGCCCCCGGCAAGGGCGTTGGACAGCATGGGCTTGGAGTAGAAGGGGGCCGCATCGCGGCTCACCAGGACGAGGGGGGTGTCCTTGTCGAGCTTGCGGATTTCCCGGGCCAGGTTGTAGCCGGCCAGGCCGGTGCCGAGGATGAGGATGGACATGGGGGGCTCCTGGTGAGGGGGTGAGGAAGGGGCGCGGTTGCGTGGTGGGGCTGGCGCCTGCTGGAGCAGGCGCCGGGGGGCAGCGTTCAGCGTTCAGAGTTCGACCATCTCGAAGTCGCTCTTGGCGACGCCGCAGTCGGGGCAGGCCCAGTCTTCGGGGATGTCAGCCCAGGCGGTGCCCGGGGCGATGCCTTCTTCGGGAAGGCCGGCGGCCTCGTCGTAGATGAAGCCGCAAACGATGCATTGCCAGGTTTTCATGATGGAGTCCTCAGGGTCGGTGACGGGGTAGGGAAAATTTTGGATGTCGGGGGCGGGCCGCAGTTCAGGCGACCGTTCAGGCCAACTGGTCGAGCACGCGCTGGTAGTGGGCGGCGTGGCGTTCTTCGACCTTGGCGAGGGCCGCGAAGCGCTTGGCAGCCTTTTCCAGCACGGCCTTGAACTGCTCGGCGTGCTCGCGGGATTCGGCGATCTGTTCGTCGATTTCCTGCACGGCGGCGGCGTTGCCTTCGGCCACGGCGGTGTGGCGGAACTTGGGGTACATCTCGGTGTATTCGTGGGTTTCGCCTTCAATCGCGAACTGGAGGGCTTGGGCCGGGCTCATGCGGGCCTTGGGGTAGAGGAGATCCAGGTGGCCGAAGGCGTGCATCACTTCCTGTTCGGCGGTGGCTTCGAAGGCCCGGGCGGTGTCTTCGTCGCCCATCTCCCGGCACAGCTTGGCGAAGTAGCGGTACTTAATGTGGGCCATCGACTCGCCAGCGAAGGCGGCTTCGAGGTTGGCGATGGTGGCGGAGGCGGGGTTGTGGAAGGGGTTGGCCATGATCATTCTCCTGTCTCGTTGAGGGGGCGGCGCGGTGTGTTTCGCTGCCATGGAGACCATCTTAAAGACCGGGCCTTGATGCGTGAAATTGATTGTCTGAAAGATTGCTATAGGCGTTGGCTATCGATTGGGCGGTATGCAGGGGCGGCCCCGGGCCGTGGCCCGGGTGTGTGGTTTAGCGGCCGAGGGGGTGGTCGTAGTCGATGATGAGGGGGGCGTGGTCGCTGAAGCGCTCGTCTTTGTAAACCGAGGCTTCCCGGGCGAGGGCGGCGATGCCTGGGGTGCTGATCTGGTAGTCGATCCGCCACCCCACGTTCTTGGCCCAGGCCTGGCCACGGTTGGACCACCAGGTGTAGCAGGCGTCGGTGGCGCTGGGGTAGAGCTGGCGGTAGGTGTCCACCCAGCCTTGTTCGTCGAACAGACGGCTGAGCCAGGCCCGTTCTTCGGGCAGGAAGCCGGAATTTTTCTGGTTGGACTTCCAGTTTTTGAGGTCGGCCTCCCGGTGGGCGATGTTCCAGTCGCCGCATACGATCACCTCCTGGCCGCTGGCCCGCAGGCGCGCCATGTGGGGCAGGAAGATGTCCATGAAGCGGAACTTGGCGGCCTGGCGTTCTTCGGAGCTGGAGCCCGAAGGCAGGTAGAGGGACACGATGGACAGCCCGGCAAAATCTGCCTGGATGTAGCGCCCTTCTGCATCGAACTCCGCATTACCCAGGCCTTCGACAACACGCAGGGGCTCGGTGCGGGTGTAGATCCCGACGCCGCTATACCCTTTTTTCTCGGCACAATGGAAGTAGCCGCGATAGCCTGCCGGATTGAGCATTTCCGGCTTCAGGTCGGGCAACTGGGCCTTTAACTCTTGCAGGCATATGACGTCAGGGTTATTGTGTTCCAGCCAGGTGTGAAAACCTTTGGTGCTGGCAGAGCGGATACCGTTGAGGTTGGCACTGACGACGCGTAACATTTGATTGATCTGGTTCATTTTTTGAAAGTAGCTCGTGGATTTTAGCCGTGATTTCATCGCGCTCGCCTGCGACAAGGGCGTGCTGCGCTTCGGAGAGTTCGTGACCAAGGCGGGGCGTCTCTCCCCCTACTTCTTCAACGCCGGCCTGTTCAATGACGGGGCGTCCTTCGGGCAACTGAGCGATTTTTATGCCCGTGCGCTGGTGGCTGCGGGCCTGCCCTGCGACATGCTGTTCGGCCCGGCCTACAAGGGCATTCCGCTGGTGGCGGGCACGGCCATGCGCCTGGCGGAGCGGGGTCACAACCTGCCCTTCTGCTTCAACCGCAAGGAAGCCAAGGACCACGGCGAGGGCGGCACCTTGGTGGGCGCGCCCCTGAGTGGCCGGGTAGCGATTCTGGATGACGTGATCTCCGCCGGTACTTCGGTGCGCGAGTCCGTCGAGATCATCCGTGCCCATGGCGCGACACCCTCGGCGGTGGTGATCGCCCTGGATCGCATGGAGCGCGGCACCGGCAGCCTGTCGGCGGTGCAGGAAGTGCGCGACGCCTATGGTATTCCGGTGGTGGCGGTGGCCACCCTCACCGATTTGATTGCTTACCTCAAAGACAGCCCGGCGCTCCAGGCCAATCTGGATGCGGTGCAGCGTTACCGGGAAACCTATGGTGTGACCGGAGACGCCTGAGACATGCGTAGTCTTGTTCCGTTGTTGGGGGTGATGGGCCTGCTGGGTCTGGGAGATGTACAGGCCCAGAGTGCATCCAAAGGTGGGGTGTTCTGTTGTACCGATAACGGTCATCAGGTGTGTGGCGATACCCTGCCGCCCCAGTGTTTCAACAAAAGCTATCGCGAACTGAGCCCCCAGGGCACCGTTCGCCGGCTGGTTGAGGCCCCCCTGACTCCGGAACAGCTCGCCCGGCGCGAGGCCGAAGAAAAGGTACGCCGGGCCGAGCAGGCCCGCTTGCGGGCCGAACAGCGTCGCAATCAATCCCTGCTCGAAACCTATGCCAGCGTAGCGGATATCGACGCACGTCGGGATCGGGCCGTGGATGCAGTTCAGCAAGAACTGAAGCAGGCCGAGGCCCGTTACAACCTGTTGATGGTCAAGCGCCAGGAATTGCAGCGGGAAGCCGAGTTTTACCAGAAGCGGCCCATGCCGCAGGTGCTGGCCTCATCCCTGCGCGAGTCGGATAGCGAGCTGGGCGCCCAGGTGGCGGTGATCGAGTCCAAGCGCAAGGACATTGAAGCCATTCGAACCCGTTTCGAGCAGGATCGCAGCCGCTATATTGCATTGACCGACCCCCGAGCTGCGGCGCCTTTGCCCCGCTGAGCGGCTGGGCGTGCACTGTTGGGCAGCGTGTTAAACTGCCCCGTCGATCAGTCATTTTCGACAATTTAACCAATGCAGTGCTGCAAGGTCTCGTTATCATATGGCACTTGCTTAAATGTTTGTGTCTTCGACCTTTTTGTTTAAATCAAGGTGAGCTTTTTCTGTCATGCTCCAATACAAGATTGTTCCGGTAACGGCATTTGCCCAAAACTGTACGCTGCTGTGGTGTGATGAGACCCGCAAGGCGGCGGTGGTTGATCCGGGGGGCAATCTGGAGCGCATCATGGCCCAGGTAGAAGCCCTGGGCCTGCAGGTTGAAAAGCTGCTCATTACCCATGGGCACATCGACCACGCTGGCGCAACGGCCGCCCTTGCGGAGCTGCTTTCCGTACCCGTGGAAGGCCCCCAGGAAGAAGATCGCTTCTGGATAGATGCGATGGCGACCCAGAGCGCCAAATTCGGATTACCTCCCGCCGACCCCTTCACGCCCGACCGCTGGCTGCATGATGGCGATACCGTCACCGTCGGCAATCAAACCCTTGAGGTTCTTCACTGCCCTGGCCATACGCCGGGTCATGTGGTTTTCTTCAGCCCGGCTTCGCGTCTGGCCCTGGTGGGGGATGTGTTGTTCAAAGATTCCATTGGCCGCACCGATTTTCCCAAGGGTAACCATGCCCAGTTGATTGGCGCGATCCGTGGCAAGTTGTGGCCCTTGGGCAATGATGTGGCTTTTATTCCCGGACATGGACCCATGTCCACTTTTGGGGACGAGCGCGAAAGTAACCCCTATGTGGGTGACTACGCGTAAGCTCCTGCAAGATGGGAACTCCTCCCCGTAATGCCCA
>JAJTBM010000289.1 GCA_021286885.1 Rhodocyclales bacterium | reverse complement strand
GGGTGGCCACCACGCGGCCATTCTGCACGCCCACCAGCACCGAGCAGCCGGTGCCACAAAAACGGCAGGGCGCCTTGTCCCAACGCACGGCGCTGCTCGGCGCCCCATCGGCAGCCGGTGCATCGCCCTTGCCGGCGGCCAGGGCCGGGGTGGCGATGCCGGCTGTCGCGGCGGCAGCGGCAATCGCCTGGGTCTTCAGAAAATCACGTCGATTGATACTCATGATCAGGCCTCCTCGCAGGCGGAGCTACTCATTGATTCGGTGTCGGAAGGGGTGGGCTGCACGGTGCGCAGCCGCTCGGCAAATTGCAGATCGCAGTGTTCGTAGGCCAGGGTCACGGCCAGCACCTGGGGCACCTGATGCACGGCCACCAGGGAATCGGCCAGCCGGGCGCCGTCATCGTCCTCGACGGTGACCACCAGATGGCCCTGGGGCGACATGTCGTGGCATTCGACCCCCGGCAGGGTGTGCAAACCCGCTTCGACCTCCGCCCGATGCTCGGGGCGGATGCGCAATACAAGACTGACGATGTTCATGGGATCTCCCTAAGCTCGGCGGGAATGCGCACCAGGGCGCGGGATGGGCAAGGAGCCAGGCAGGCCCCGCAGCCGTTGCAGGCCAGCGGATCAAGCGCCGGCAGGGCGGGGCCGCCAATGCGGGGACGAAACCGGATCGCGCCCGCATCGCAGGCCTCGCCGCAACTGCGGCACACCACCCCTTGCAGGGTGAGGCAGGTTTCGGTGAGGCGGACTTTCCAGTCCCAGGCGGGGGCTTCGGGGGTGAAGTGCAGCGCCCCACGCGGGCAGGCCCGCACGCAATCGCCGCACAAGGTGCAGCCGGCATGGCTGAAATCCAGCACGGGCCGGCCCTCGCCGTCGGTGCGGATCAACCCGGACGGGCAGGCCGGAATGCAGGCGGCGCAATCGCGGCACGTGGTGGTGAATTCAGCCTCGTCCAGCGCCCAGGGCGGACGCTGGGGACGCGGCCGGGCCGACGCGGAATCCCGCCCTCCCAGCAAACGGCGACGCACAACATCCATGGCAACAGGCTCGGACAGAAAGCAGAGACCCCGATGCTAGAAGGGAAGGCGTGCGGATTCCTTGACGTGCGAGAAGAATCGGGCGAGGAAGCCCACGCGGGGCGCCCGCCCATAAAAAAACCCGGGCGCACCCGGGTTGTGGTGTGGTCAGACGTCGCCGCAAGCGAGGGGGCTCAGGGCAGAGGCTTCAGGGCTGGAGCCCAGCCCCCGCATCCTTGAGCAGCAAGGCCCGGCTGTACTGGAGAAATTCATCCAGATGGCCCTGGATGATGCTCACCGTAATGGGCAGTTGCAGGGTCTGGTAGTCGTGCACCGCGATATTGCGAAACCCCACCATGCGCTTGAGCCCGTCCGCCAGAGCGGTATCAATCCAGCCCGCCCGGGCCAGCAGCACAAACACATCGCGGGCACTCTGGGGGACGCCCAGACGCTCCCGGCGGATCAGATGCTGCCCCATGTCCAAGGCCGCCTCGCAGGCGCGCTGAATGTTGAGGATGGCCGCGTCCTGGCGGGTGAAGTTGGTGGCAAAGCTGGCGGGGTCGGCGGCGTACTCCTCCCGCGCCCGGGCCACACAGCGCTCTATGGTGGCCGCCTTGTTGATCAGCACGTCATCTACCATACACGCTTCCCCTTTGGGCAATGTCTTCCAGCAAACCACGCCGGCTTTCATCCAGGCGGGTCTTGTCACTGAGGATGGCCGCCTCAAACAGGGCCGCCTGGGCATCGGCAGCCCACCAGCGCTCGCCCCGGGTCACAATCTGATACTGCATCACGGTGGACGCGGCACGCAGATCGAGCAGATCCACCGGACACCCGGCCTCATCGGCCAGATCCCCCGCCAGCGCGAACAAGGCCAGCGGATCGGCATAGCCTTGCACCAGCACGGCCAGATCCAGATCACTGGCAGGCCCGGCCTGGCCCCGGACACGGCTGCCAAAGGCGTAGACCGCCAGCAATCCCGGGATACGGGCTTGCATCTCGGCCAGCAGTCGGTGCGTGTCCATGCTTATCTCTCCGGAGTGTCCTGCCTTAGGATAAGGGAAGCAGGGGCGGCCGGGCAGCGGCGCCTTACTTCCCGATGCAGAAGCGCGAAAAAATCACCCCGAGCAGATCGTCCGGGGTGAATTCGCCGGTGATGCTGTTCACGGCCTCCTGGGCGAGGCGGAGTTCTTCGGCCATGAGTTCGAGGGCGTGGGTATTGGCGAGGGCGGCCTGGGCGTGGGCCAGGGCGGCCCGCAGGGCGGTGAGGTGGCGTTCCCGGGCGAGGATCACGTCTTCGCCGTGGCGGTGCCAGCCGGCCACCCGCAGCAGTTCGGCGCGCAGCAGCTCCACGCCCTGATCGGCCTTGGCCGAGAGGTGGATGTGGACGCCGCCGCCGGCCTCGCCTTCCTCATCACACTCGCGGCGCGGTTCGCCCCCGGCGGGGTGCAGATCCAACTTGTTGAATACGGTGATGCGCTCGGTACCCGCCGGCAGGGCGGCGTCGATGGCGGCGTCGGCCTCGGTGAGGCCGGTACGCACATCCACCAGACGAACGATCACGTCGGCCCGTTCGATTTCTTTCCAGGTGCGGGCGATGCCGATTTTTTCGACCTCGTCGGCGGTTTCGCGCAGGCCGGCGGTGTCGATGATATGGAGCGGAATGCCTTCGATCTGGATGGTTTCGCGCAGGGCGTCGCGGGTGGTGCCGGCGATGTCGGTCACGATGGCGCGCTCCTCGCCCGCCAGCCGGTTGAGCAGGCTGGACTTGCCCACATTGGGCTGACCGACCAGCACCACATGCAGGCCGTTGCGCAGCAGGCTGCCCTGGGCGGCCCGATCCAGGATCGCGGCCAGCTCGGCGGCCACCCCCTCAAGGCGCTGGACGGCCTTGGCTTCGGCGATGAACTCTACGTCTTCGTCGGGGAAATCGAGGGTCGCCTCGACAAACATGCGCAGGTCGATGAGCCGGTCGCGCAGGCCGTTCACCTCGTCCGAGAAACGCCCGGTGAGGGAGCGCACCGCAGAGCGGGCGGCGGCAGCGGTGGAGGCTTCGATCAGGTCGGCCACGCTCTCGGCCTGGGCCAGATCGAGCTTGCCGTTAAGAAAAGCACGGCGGGTGAATTCGCCGGGCTGGGCCATGCGGGCGCCCAGCTCCAGGCAACGGGCGAGGAGGAGCTGCAGGATCACCGGGCCGCCGTGGCCCTGGAGTTCGATCACATCCTCGCCGGTAAACGAATGGGGGGCTGCAAAGTAGAGCAGCAGGCCTTCATCCAGCACTTCGCCCGCAGCATCACGGAAGCGGGCGAACTGGGCCAGCCGGGGCTGAGGGGGCCGACCTGTAATGGCCTGGGCCAAGCCCGCCAGCCCGGGGCCCGAAATGCGGATCACGCCAATGCCACCGCGCCCAGGGGCGGTGGCAATGGCGGCGATGACATCACTCGGCGGTTTGGCCACCAGCTTCGATCATCCGGTTGATCTGCCATTGCTGGGCAATGGACAGCGTGTTGTTGACCACCCAGTACAGCACCAGACCGGCCGGGAACCACAGGAACATGAAGGTGAACATGACGGGCATGATCAGCATCACCTTGGCCTGCACCGGATCAGCCGGGGCGGGGTTCAGGCGGGTCTGGATCAGGCTGGTGGCGCCCATGATGAGGGGCAGGATGTAGTAGGGATCCTTCACCGACAAGTCGGTGATCCAGCCCAGCCAAGGGGCGCCGCGCATTTCAACCACGCCCAGCAGCATCCAGTACAGGGCGATGAACACCGGGATCTGGATCAGGATGGGCAGGCAGCCGCCCAGGGGGTTGATCTTCTCGCGCTTGTACAGGTCCATCATGGCCTGCTGGAGCTTCATCTTGTCGTCGCCGTACTGCTCTTTCATGCGCTGCAGACGGGGGGCCAGGGTCTTCATCTTGGCCATGGACTTGTAGCTGGCAGCCGAGAGCGGGAAGAACAGGGCCTTCAGGGCGATGGTCACCAGAATGATGGCCCAGCCCCAGTTGCCGGTCAGCTTGTGCAGCCACTGGAGCACCCAGAACAGGGGCGCAGCGATGATGGTCAGCCAGCCGTAGTCCACCACCAGGTCAAAGCCCTGGGCGAACTGGGTCAGGCGGCTCTGCTCCTGGGGGCCCGCGTAAAGGGGCACCGAGACCTTGCCGGTCTGGCCCGGAGCGATGGCGGCCATGGGCACCATCACGCCCGCAGAGTAAAGATCGGAACTCACCTGATTGGCGTAGAACTCGCGCTCGCCAGCAGCGGGGGACCAGCCAGCCACAAAGTAGTGCTGAACCATCGCCAC
>JAJTBM010000288.1 GCA_021286885.1 Rhodocyclales bacterium | reverse complement strand
ATGATGATGACCGGCAGATCCGGGTCCAGTTGGCGGGCGCGGCGCAGCACCTCCATGCCGTCGGCCTTGGGCAGGCGCATGTCGGTGACGATGATGCCGGGAAAGCCCAGGGCAATCTTCTGCAGGCCTTCTTCGGCGGAGCCGACGCCTTCCACCGGGATGTCGGCCAGCATCATGGCTTGTTCGCAGCCCAGGCGCACATCCGGGTCGTCTTCGATGATCAGTACGCGCAGTTCTGGGTTCATGGGTTTTCCTTGGGAGGAGAGGGGAGAATGAGGGTGAAGCGGGCGCCGCCCCCGGGCCGGTTGTCAGCCTGGAGCTCGCCGCCGAATTCGCGCACGATGTCGCGGGAAATGGCGAGGCCCAAGCCCAGGCCTTCGCCGGCAGGCTTGGTGGTGTAGAAAGGCTCGAACAGACGGTCTAATGCATCTTCGGCCAGCCCGCAGCCCGAGTCGGCGATGGAGAGTTCGATCTGCCCCTGATCGTTGTAGCGGGCCTGGATGAACAGCTCGCGCTGGGGGGCTTCATTCATCGCGTCGGCGGCGTTGCGGATCAGGTTGATGAGCACCTGCTCCAGCCGGTTCTGGTCGCACCAGGCAATCACGGTACCCGGTTCGCAGTCATTGTGCACCTGAATGTGGGCCCGCTGCAGGCGTTGGTCCAGCAGGAACATGGCCGAGCCGATGGCGTGGGCGATGTCGGTGGCGGCTGGAATCGCCGGGGATTTGCGCGCAAAGGTTTTGAGCGGGGTGATGATGCGCCCCATCTGATCGGCCAGCCGGGCAATGATGCCCAGGTTCTGTTCCACCACATCCAGCTTGCCCCGCTTCATGAACTCCACCGCATTGCCCGACAGGGTACGCATGGCCCCCAGGGGCTGGGCGAGTTCGTGGGTGATGCCCGCAGCCAGTTGGCCCAGCACGGCGAGCTTGGCCGCCTGGACCAGTTCGTCCTGGGCGGCGCGCAGGGTTTGTTCGGCCTGCTTGCGTTCGGCCACTTCCTTGCGCAGCCGGCCATTGGTGTCGGTGAGGGCACGGGTGCGGCGCGCCACCTTGCTTTCGAGCTGGGCATTGGCTTCTTCGAGCAATTCCTTGGCTTCCAGCTTCTGGCGGATGATGCGCCGGCGCTGGTCCATCACCAGCAGCAGGAGCAGTACGAAGCCGGTGGCAATGGCGGCGAGGGCACCGTGGCCAAAGGCCTGGGCACGCACCGAGCGCAGGTCGGAAAAAATTAGCAGACGCCAGCCGGGTTCCTGGAGCATCCGGCCATGCACCAGCATGTCGCTGGCCGCGTTGGGGCGTCGGTTGGCCGCCACCGGGATGCTCATGCGCACGATTTCGCCGTTGGCATCCATGGGTTGATCGAGTTGAACCGGGAAGTTGCTGATGGGTGCGTTGTTGTACTGCTTGTTGAGTTTGCTCTCCACCAGCACATCCAGGGGCAGGGGGGCCAGGGCCGAATAGCGCCATTCGGGCACCGAAGACAGAATCACAACGCCGTTGCCATCGGCGATCAGGGCGGGGGCGCCCAGCAGATCCCAGGCCTTGTCGAGCTGGTTGAGGCTGATCTTGATGACGGCAACACCCACCACATTGCCCTGGTCGCGGATGGGGTGGGAGACGTAATAGCCCGGCTCTCCCTGGGTGGTACCTATCGCAAAATGTCGCCCGACTTCACCTGCCAGCCCGGTAAGAAAGTAGCTGCGAAAGGCCAGGTCTTCGCCCACAAAGCTGCTGTTGGGGACGTTCCAGTTGCTGGAGGCCAGCACAATGCCCCGCTCGTTGAGCACGAAAATGGCAATCGCACCGATGGTGTTGTTGAGCTGTTCAAGGAAGCGATTCGCCGCATTCACCCGCTTGGGGTTGCGGGGCTCGTGCATGAGGGTCTGGACCTCATCGTTGAGCTGAATGGTGGCCGGAATGTGGGCGTAGCGGTTGATGATCCCATCGACTGCCGCAGCAAAGAGGTCCAGCCGGTGGCTGGCGTCGTTGCGCAGGGTCTGTACCCCTTGGTATTCGCTCACCCCATAGCCCCCGATGCCGATCAGGCCGATCACCAGCAGAAAGGCGGCCAGGATGAAGGGGTTGGGGTAAAGCTGGCGCGAGGGGGGTGTCCCGAGGTCAGCGCTGGAGGTGGGAGGATTCATGCTCAGGTGCCCGCCATGAAGGTCCGTATGCCCGAGCCGATGAACTGGATGCCGATGCAGATCAGCAGGAAGCCGGTGAGCCGAGTCACGACATTGATCCCTTCCTCACCCATCAGACGGGAGGCCCAGCGGGCCGAGTACAACACCCAGCACAGCAGCAGGCAGGTGAGGGCGATGCTGAGCACGCTGGCGCCGTAGGCCACCACCTGTTGGGCGCTGTGCCCCAGTTCGGCCAGTTCGGTGGAGATCCCGATCACGGTGGCGATGGCCCCGGGGCCGGCGATGCCCGGCATGGCCAGGGGGAAGAAGGCAAAGCTGGGGCGGTGGGGATTGGGCGGGGTGGGGTCGGCGGAGCCGAACAGCATCCGGTAGCCCAGAATGCCCACGGTGATTCCGCCCGCAATCCGCAGGGCGCCGTAGGAAATGCCAAACACGCGCAGGATGGCGACCCCGGCAAACAGGGCGGTGGTCAGCATCACAAACGAATACACGCAGGCGCGCCGGGCTTCCCGGTGGGCCACGGCGGGTTCGAGTTCGCTGCTCAGGCTGAGGAACAGGGGAATCTTGGAAAGCGGGTTGGTGATGGTCAGCAGGCTCACCAGTCCTCCGAGGAAGAAGGATGTGGCCAGTTTCAACAGTGAAGCACTCATGGGGTATCCGGCGCCAGGATGGGGAGGCCATGCCGCAGGGCGGCATGGCCTGGGGGGCACCCTGCCGGAGCAGGGCGGGTTTTAATGGTGCAGGATGCGGGCCAGGAACTGGCGTGCCCGTTCGGAGCGGGGGTTGCCGAAGAAGGCGTCCTTGCTGTCATCTTCGACGATCTGCCCCTTGTCCATGAAGATCACCCGGTCGGCGACCTTCTTGGCGAAGCCCATTTCGTGGGTCACGCACATCATGGTCATGCCTTCCTGGGCGAGTTCGACCATCACGTCCAGCACCTCGTTGATCATCTCGGGGTCGAGGGCGGAGGTGGGCTCGTCGAACAGCATGCACAGCGGATCCATGGACAGGGCCCGGGCAATGGCCACGCGCTGTTGCTGACCGCCCGAAAGCTGGCCCGGAAACTTGTGGGCGTGGGCCTTGAGACCGACTCGATCCAGCAGCTTGAGGCCCTTTTCGGTGGCTTCGTCCTTGTTCCGGCCCAGCACCTTGACCTGGGCGATGGTCAGGTTTTCAGTGATGCTCATGTGGGGGAAGAGTTCGAAGTGCTGGAACACCATGCCCACCCGGCTGCGCAGCTTGGAGAGGTTGGTCTTCGGGTCGCCCACCGACACGCCATTCACGGTGATGGTGCCCGATTGGAAGGGCTCAAGCCCGTTCACGCACTTGATGAGGGTGGATTTGCCGCTGCCGGAAGGGCCGCATACGACGATCACTTCACCCTTCTTGACCTCGGCGCTGCAGTCGGTGAGCACCTGGAAGCTGCCGTAGTGCTTGGAAACGTTCTGGATGGAAATCATGGTCGGCTCCGTTAGTGGGCGATGTGAGCGTTGAGTTTCTTGTGATAGTGGCGCACCAGCTGGGAGGCGCTGAAGCACAGCACGAAATAGACCGCGCCAGCAAACAGCAGCAGCTCCACCAGCCGGCCATCCCGGTCGCCCACCTTGTAGGCGGCACCAAAGAAGTCGGCGAGGGCCGAAACGTACACCAGGGACGTATCCTGGAACAGCACGATGGCCTGGGTCAGCAGCAGCGGGATCATGTTGCGGAAAGCCTGGGGCAGCACCACCAGGCGCATGGTCTGGCCGTAGGTCATGCCCAGGGCGTAGGCCGCAGCCACCTGGCCCTTGGCCACCGACTGGATGCCGGCCCGGATGATTTCGGAGTAGTAGGCCGATTCAAACAGTGCAAACCCCACCATGGCCGAGGCCAGGCGCACATCGGTGTTCGGGTCGAGGTTGAAGAAACCCTTCAGGAGCTGGGGCACGATCAGGAAGAACCACAGCAGCACCATCACCAGCGGGATGGAGCGGAACAGGTTTACATAGGCCGCCGCGAGCCAGGCAAAGGGCTGGCGCCCGGAGAGGCGCAGCATGGCGAGCACGGTGCCCCAGGCAATCCCGATCACCACGGCCTGCAGGGTGATCTCAAGGGAAACCTTCATCCCGTCCCACAGGAAGGGGAGGGCGCCGGGAATGGATGACCAGTCGAATTCGTACATCTCACTTGCCTCCCAGATAACCCGGCACCCGGGTC
>JAJTBM010000287.1 GCA_021286885.1 Rhodocyclales bacterium | reverse complement strand
CAGCTGCCTTGGGTGACCGAAACACGCCAGCTTTATCACCTGAATGCCTACAAGCATCCGCTGCTGGCGAGTTTTCATGCCTGTTTGCAGCGTATCCGCCACCCCCAGGCCAAAGGCAAGAGTAGCGAGCCCGAAGCGCCGAGAGGCGGCAGGGCAGGGAGTATCCCTGCCACCGCGCTACCCTAAATGCTCGATCTTCAGTGATTGCCCTTCTCGCGCCCGCCCTTTTCCTGGGCCAGGGTGCGGGCAGGGCTGCGCAGGCTGATGAGTTCGGCCTGATCCATCACGATCCGGGCGGTTTCATCCAGCAGCACATCCTTGCGCGCTTTGTAGGCCTTTTCGGCGGCCAGGTCGGCGGCGAGGCTGCGCTCTCCAGCCTGTAGCCCATCATCCAGCTGTTTACTGGCATTGCCATCCTTATCCCGGGCTTTGAGGCGGGCTTCCTGGGTTTCCTTTTCCTTGCGCCGTTCGGCTTCGTTCAGGGAAATGGTCTTGCTTTCCTTGATCTTGCGATACTCGGTCACGTCGTCCTGGAGCTGGAGGAAGTCTTTATCCCGGGCAATCCGGGTGTGATAGCGGCTGTTCAAGGTGGCCAGCATGTCTTTCACGCTGCCGGTAGTGCTGTAGTTGGCGGCCGGAATCTGTACCCAGGGCAGGGCATTGTCGAAGCTGGATTCGCCGTAGCTGTCTTCATCCTGAATGGTGGGGACGCGGATGTCGGGCGTCACGCCCTTGAGCTGGGTGGTGCCACCATTAACCCGGAAGAACTGGGCAACAGTCATCTTGAGTTCGCCATACACAGGCTTGGAGCTGTTGGCTAGCTGATCCAGACTCACCAGGGTCTGCACGGTGCCCTTGCCGAAGCTGCCTTCGCCCACGATCACGGCGCGTCCATAATCCTGCAGGGCTGCCGCCATGATTTCGGAAGCCGAGGCGGAGCTACGGTTGATCATTACCGCCATGGGGCCATCCCACAGCACGCCGGCCTGGGTGTCGCTTTCCACATCGATCTTGCCGTCGGTGCGTTTTTGTTGCACCACTGGGCCCTTGTCGATGAACAGCCCGGTGAGCTCCACCGCCTGACGCAGGGAGCCGCCGCCGTTGTTGCGCAGATCGAAGATCAGGCCTTCGATCTTTTCGGCCTTGAGTTCCTTGATGAGCTTTTCCACATCCCGGCTGGCGCTGCGGTAATCGGCATCACCCTGGCGCCGGCCTTCAAAATCTTCATAGAAGGTGGGCAGGGTGATGACGCCCACCTTGTGGCCGTTCTGCTCGATGATTTTCTTCTGGGCGGCTTGTTCTTCAAGCTTGATCTGGGCCCGCACCATCTGGACGCGCTTATGCTTGCCGTCGGGGCCGCTATCGGCGGGCAGTACATCCAGCACCACAGTGCTTTCCTTCTCGCCCCGGATCAGCTTCACCGCTTCATCCACCCGGGAACCGATCACATCCACTAGGGCGCCATCCTTGCCCTGGGCTACCCCCACGATGCGGTCGCCCACCGCCAGTTGGCCAGACAAGGCCGCCGGGCCGCCGGGCACCAGTTCGCGGATCACGATGTAGTCGTCCCGCTCCTGCAGGATCGCGCCGATGCCCACCAGCGAGAGGCGCATGGAGATATCAAAATCGGTGGACGCACTCACCCCCAGATAGTTGGTATGGGGCTCGATCGACATGGCGTAGGCGTTCATGAAGATCTGGAACACATCCTCGCTCTTGTTGCGGGTCGCCCGGGAAAGATAATTGTCGTAGCGCTTGGCCAGGGTTTCGCGGATGGCCTTGTCGTCCTTGCCCGCCAGGCGCAGGCGCAGCCAGTCGTTCTTGACCCGCTTGCGCCACAGGTCTTGCACCTCGGCATCGGTCTTGGGCCAGGGCGCTTTGTCGCGCTGGTAGGCGTAGCTTTCTTTGGCGGTGAAATCAAAGTCCTGATTCAACAAGGCCTTGGCCGCCTCTAGGCGCTCCCGCACCCGGGTTTCGTAGCGGTCGAAAATCAGAAAGGGCACCCGCAATTGGCCTTGCAGGATCGCATCGTCCAGCTGGGTGCGGTACTGGGCAAAACCATCCACGTCCGCCTGGGTGAAGAACAGGTGTTCCGAGTCCAGGGCCTTCAGGTAACGATCAAAGATCTTGACCGACATCGCATCGTCCAGCGGCACGCGGCGATAGTGGTAGCGGTCGAGGATGCGGGCGCTCATGTAGGCGGCCTCGCTCTGTTGGGCAGTGGGGGCCAGCCGGGGCGGCTGGGCAGTCTCCAGGGAAGCGGCGGGGCCGGTGCACAGCACGGCAAGGGTGGCCCAGATAAAGCGATGTCTCATGGAGGAGCTCCCGGGATCGGTCAAAACAGAAGGCAACAAGGATGAAAAACGTGAATTCATGGGGAACATAGACCGCAATCAGCCGGAATCGTTCGACAGGGGGTGGGCGTCGCGCCCGACCACATCCTGCAAGGCCGGGGGAACGTAACTTACCCGATCTGGAACCGCTTGCCTATTTTCGGCAGCCAAAGGCAGCAAAAAGCCTGCAAAGCTGAGCAAACCAGGGGCGGCGAGTTGTAACTTTGTCATTTACGGCGCCAACACGGCACAATGCAGCCCTGCCGCATCTGATTTTTTACGCCTTCGAGCCCGCGCCCATGTCTGTGGATCTGTATCTTGAAGCCGCCGACCGGAAAAATACCCGGCTCAGCTACGCTTCGGCCCTGCGCCATTTCGAGGTGGAGTGGGGTGGTTTTCTGCCCGCCACCAGCGAAGCCGTGGCCCGCTACCTGGCCGCCTATGGGGGCGAGCTGGCCAATAGCACCTTGCGCCAGCGCTTGGCGGCCCTGGCCCGCTGGCATCAGGATCAAGGTTTTCAGGATCCGACCAAATCGCCCCTGGTGCGCCAGGTGCTCAAGGGCATCCGGGCGGTGCACACCCAGCGCCAGCGCCAGGCCAAGCCCCTCGCCCTGAGCGGGTTGGAAACCGTAGATGGATGGCTCGCCGAACAGATCTGCGTTGCCGAAGCCCAGGGCCAGCCCGCTGCGCTCCTGCGCCATCGGCGCGACCGGGCCTTGATTCTGCTGGGCTTCTGGCGTGGCTTTCGCTCCGACGAGCTGGCCCGGCTGGAGGTGCAAAATGTGGATCTGATCCCCGGCCAGGGCCTGCGCTGCTACTTGCCCCGCAGCAAGGGCGACCGGGAAATGACCGGGCGCAGCTTCCGCTGCCCCAGCCTCTCGCGCCTGTGCCCAGTGAGTGCCTACGCAGCCTGGATCGAAACCGCCGGGCTCACCCACGGCCCGGTATTCCGCCGCATCGGCCCCACCGGCCAGTTGGCCGAAGACAGCCTACACCCCGGCAGCCTGATCCCCCTACTGCGCAAACTGTTTGCTGCGGCAGGCCTTGCCGATGCCGACCGCTACAGCAGCCACTCCCTGCGCCGGGGCTTTGCGGGCTGGGCCCACAGCACCGGCTGGGATCTCAAGGAATTGATGGAATATGTAGGCTGGCGCGACCTGAAGTCGGCCATGCGCTACATGGACGTGGCCGAGCAGGGCTTGGCGGAGCGCTTTGAGCGGGGCTTGTAGAAAACAGAAATCCGCCAGAAAACCTGCTAAAGAGCAGATTAAAAGGCGGATTTATGTGGAGTTATGTCGCAGTCTAATCAGCGTCAGCCGTAATGGTAGCGACACGAGAGAATGATCAGCTCATCCTCAGAGACTTGATACACCAGCCGATTGGTGTCATCGATGCGCCTAGACCAACAGCCACTCAGACTGTGCTTCAATGCTTCGGGCTTGCCGACCCCCTCAAAAGGCTCCCGTTGGGTTGCTTTAATCAGCATGTTGATCCGTTTGAGGGTTTTTGTATCCTGGGTTTGCCAGTAGAGGTAACTTTCCCAAGCCTCATCGGTGAACTTCAGGTTACGCACGGGCGGTTACTCAACATCAGAAATATTGATTAATTCCCGATGTTGCGCTTGACCAGAACGCGCCTGAGCAATGGATTTTGCAAGGTGCGCCGCATTGGCCGGCGAACTCATGGTCGAAAGACATGACTACCGCATTTTGGGCGTCGCGACGCGCAATGACCGTGACGTCTGCATCCTCAACCACCTGATCGATAAGCGCACGTAGACTGTTACGAGCATCAGAAAAGTTTATGATTCTCATGGAAGGGGCCCACTTTTAAAAACGCTAAGGGTGTGTCAGAAGCAGTTTAACTTGTACAACATCTTGCACAAGTTGAGTGTGGTCGAAATTGTTCTGGCTGGCAAATCATTTTTAGCCGAGACAACGAGCGCGGCATCAAGGCCCCACCACCCCCGGCAGCCCCGTCGACAGCCACGGCACCCACGCAATCACCAGCGCC
>JAJTBM010000286.1 GCA_021286885.1 Rhodocyclales bacterium | reverse complement strand
AATGCCATGCGCACCGCCGACGCCATCAAGGCCCGGGTGGCCCAGTTGGCGCCCCAGTTCCCGCCCGGGCTCCAGGTGGTGTATCCGGAAGACAGCACCCGTTTTGTGAAGCTCTCCATCAAGGAGGTGGTCAAGACCCTGCTGGAAGCCATGGCCCTGGTGGTGTTGGTGATGTACGTCTTTTTGGGCAACTGGCGCGCCACCCTGATTCCGGCCATCACCGTGCCGGTGGTCTTGCTGGGCACCTTTGCGGTGCTGGCCCTGGGGGGCTATTCCATCAACACCCTGACCCTGTTCGGCATGGTGCTGGCCATTGGTTTGCTGGTGGATGACACCATCGTGGTGGTGGAAAACGTCCAGCGCATCATGCAGGAAGAAGGGCTGGATGCGCCGGCGGCCACCCGCCGTTCCATGGGCGAGATCACCAGCGCCCTGGTGGGGATCAGTCTGGTGCTGGGAGCGATCTTCTTGCCCATGGCCTTCTTCCCGGGCTCGGTGGGGGTGATCTACCGCCAGTTTTCGGTGACCTTGGTGGTGTCCATGGCCCTCTCCATGCTCATGGCGATCAGCCTCACCCCGGCCCTGTGCGCCCGGCTCCTGCGTCCGGTGATCCGGCGCCATCCGGAAGGCGGGCCTTTGCAGGGCCGCTATCAGCACTGGCTGGGCTGGGTGCTGGCCCGCCCGGTGCGCTTTGGGCTGGTGTATCTGCTGTTGGTGGGGGTGATGCTGGAAGCCTATCCGCGCCTGCCCACCGCCTTTATCCCGGATGAGGATCAGGGCACGGTGATGGTGCGCTTCAGCCTGCCCCAGGGGGCCACCGCAGATCGCACCCTGGACGTGGCCAAGGCCGTGGAGCATTACTTTCTCACCGAAGAGAAGGACAACACCGATGCGGTGTATGTGGTGTCCGGCTTCAGCTTCGAGGGGGCGGGTCAGAACGCGGGGATGGCCTTTGTCTCCCTGAGCGACTGGGCCCGGCGCACCGGCGCGGCCAACACCGCCCAGGCCATTGCCGACCGGGCCATGGCCCGCCTGGGTGCGCTACGCGATGCGGAAGTGTTTGCGATGGTGCCGCCCCCGGTGGAGGGCCTGGGCCAGTCCAACGGGTTTGAGCTGTGGTTGCAGGACGGGGGCAGCCTGGGGCGCGAAGGCCTGGCCCGGGCAGCCGAGCAGCTGGTCCACAGCGCCCGCCAGAGCCAGCAGTTCAGCATGGTGCGGGCCGAGGGCACCGAACGCCTGCCCCAGCTGCGGATCGACATCGACCAGGCCAAGGCCGCCGCCCTGGGGCTCAACCTGAATGACGTGCATTCCACCCTGGAAGTGGCCTGGGGCGGGCTCTACGTGAACGACTTCGTGCACCAAGACCGGATCAAGAAGGTCTTCGTCCAGGCCGACGGCCCCTACCGGGCCAGCCCCGATAATCTGGCCGACTGGTTTGTGCGGGGCAATAACGGCCAGATGAGCTCCTTTGCGGCCTTTGCCTCCACCCGCTGGACTACCGGCCCCGGGGAGTTGAAGCGCTACAACGGCGCCGCCGCCTTGCCGGTGGCCGGGGTGCCGGGGGAGGGGATCAGTTCTGGTCAGGCCATGGGCTGGGTGGAGCATGCCCTGGGGCCCGTGAAGGGCGTCACCTTCGAGTGGAGCGGCCTTTCTTACGAAGAAAAGAAATCCAGCGGCAAGGCCATGCTGCTGTATGGCGTATCGCTGTTTTTCGTCTTTTTGTGCCTGGCGGCCCTGTACGAGAGCTGGACAGTGCCCTGCGCGGTGTTGCTGGTGGTGCCCCTGGGGGTGCTCGGTGCCATGCTGGCGGTAGGGCTGCGCGGCTTGCCCAATGACATCTACTTCCAAGTGGGCCTGCTCACCACCATGGGCCTCGCCGCCAAGAATGCGATCCTGATCGTGGAGTTTGCCGAGGCGGAGCTGAAGGCCGGCGCAGCCCCCCTGGCGGCTGTGCTGAAGGCCGCCGGTCTGCGTCTGCGCCCCATTTTGATGACCTCGCTGGCCTTTGGCGCAGGGGTGGTGCCCCTGGCCCTTGCCTGGGGGCCCAGTTCGGCCAGCCAGAACGCCATTGGCACCAGCGTGCTCGGGGGTGTGGTGTCCGGCACCCTGCTGGCCCTGGTGTTCGTGCCCGTGTTTTACGTACTGCTGGCCCATCGGGGCCAGGCAATCGCAAGAGCAAAATAGAGGGTAAGCCCATGAGCATACACACTGGCGCCATCCCCTTGATGAAGCGGGCGCGCCCCATCTCCCACCGTGCCCGGGGCCTCCTGGGCCTGGCGGCCCTGATGCTGGGGGGCTGCGTTTCCCTGGCACCCGATTACGCCCGGGGCCCGCTGCCCGTGCCTGCCCGTTGGCCTGGGCCCGCGCTTGAAGCCGACGCAGACGCCAAAGCCGACACCAAAGCCGACGCTGCCGCCCTGCCATGGCAAGATTTTGTGCTGGATGAGCGCCTGCGCACCCTGATCTCCCAGGCCCTCACCCATAACCGGGATCTCCAGGCCGCCGCCCATAACCTGGAGGCGGCCCGGGCCCTGTACCGCCAGGGCCGCGCCGGCCTCTTCCCCACCCTGGGGGTGGCGGGCACCGATACCCGGGAATGGCAGGGGGACGACCGGCAGGATTCGGTGGGCGTCACCCGCACCAGCCAGCTGACCCTGGCCACCACCTATGAGCTGGATCTGGTGGGGCGCATCCGCAACCAGAGCCAGGCCGCCCTGGAGCGCTATCTGGCCAGTGCCGAAGGGGCCCGCGCCCTGCGGGTGAGCCTGATCGGCGAGGTGGCCCAGGCTTACCTCACCTACGCGTCCGACAAGGCCCTGGGGGCGCTGGCCAGCAACACCCGCGATACCGCCCAGCGGGGCATGGAACTGAGCGAGGCCCGGTTTCGCCAGGGCATGGGCACCCGCCAGGATTATCTGGTGCAGGAAGCCCTGTTCCAGCAGGCCCGGGCCGACGAAGCCCGCTACGCCCGCCTGATGGCCCAGGATGCGAACGCCCTGGCCCTGCTGGTGGGCCGCCCCCTCAAGCCTGAACAACTCCCCGATGCGCTGGTGGATGGAGGCTACACCCAGGCCCCGCTTCCCCCGGGGCTGCCCGCCCAGGTTTTGTTGGCGCGCCCCGACGTGCGCCAGGCCGAGCACCAGCTCAAGGCCACCCATGCCGACATCGGCGTTGCCCGGGCCGCCTTCTTCCCCACCCTGAGCCTGACCGGCGCGGCGGGCGGGATCAGTACCACGCTGCTGGGGCTGGTCCAGAACCCCACCCATCTGGCGGGGCTCACCGGCACCCTGGGGCTGCCCATCTTTTCTGGCGGCGCCAACGAGGCCAAGCTGGCCCAGGCCCGGGCCCTGCGGGAAGCCGCGCTGGCCAGCTATGAAAAAGCCATCCAGAAGGCGTTTCGGGAAGTGGCCGATGCCCTGGTCGCCCAAGACACCCTGAGCGCCGAAAAAAATGCCCAGGGCGATTACCTGGTCAGCCTGGAGCAGCAACTGCGCATCGTGGAAGCCCGCCAGCGCCTGGGGCGGGATGGGGCCCTGGCGGTGTTCGTGATCCAGCGCCAGGTGCTCGCCGCCCGGGCTGCCCTGATCCGCGCCCGGCTGGCCGAAGCCAGCAACCACGTGGCCCTCTACAAGACCCTGGGCGGGGGAGGGACCGACTGATGGGCAGTTTGCGTCCCGGCCTGATGGCCGCCTTACCCCCTTGGGAACCCCGTTCGCTGAGCTGGCCCTGGGCCCGGGGCGAACAGGTGCATCTGGCCCTGTGCCCTTTTCCGTCGGATGGTCAGGGGCTGGAGCAGGCCCCGTCCCTGCCCGAGCCGCCCCACCTGATCGGCGCCGTCGCCCGCCGCCGGGCCGAATACCGGGCCGGACGGCTCGCCGCCTGCCATGCCCTGAACGCCCTCGGCCTGCCCGCCGAACAGTGCCGCCCGCCCATCATGGGGGGCGATGGCGCGCCCCGCTGGCCGGCAGGGGTGCTGGGCAGCATCACCCACTGCCCCGGCTACGCCCTGGCGGCGGTGACTCGCAGCGGGCCCACCCTGGGCCTGGGGCTGGATATGGAGCCCCTGCTCGACCCCAGCGGCGCCGAAGTCCTCGCCCGGGAATTTTTGAGCCCCGCCGAATGCGCGCTGATCCGCCCGGTGCGCCCCACCCTGGGCGTCACCGCCCTGCTGTCGATCAAGGAAAGCGCCTACAAGGCCCTGTCCCGCCACGCCCGCAGCAGCTTTCATCTGGACCGCATCCACGTGCGCCTCTGGTCCCCCGCCCTCGACTGGGCCTGGGCCGAACCCGAAACCGGCCAGATCCCCGGCTGGCCCCCGGGCCACGCGATTCAAGTCCGCTGGCGCC
>JAJTBM010000285.1 GCA_021286885.1 Rhodocyclales bacterium | reverse complement strand
TAGCCCAACCACAGATCGGCCCGCTGCCCGAACCAGTGGTCGGAATAGGCCAGGGTCTTGAAGCTGATCTGGTATTTGGCCTCGGCCGCCTTGAGGCTATCGGGGCTAGCCACCTGGTTATCCGGGTTGGGCGAGGTGGGTTGGTGATTGGGGGCGTTGCTCCAGCGCACCGGCAGAATATAGGTGGGGCGATGGGCGTGGATGCGGAACAGGCGCCGATCCGCCTCTTCGCCCAGGCCCCAGCGCTCGGTGAGCATCCCATCGGCCGCCGCCCGGTCGGGCTGCAGGGTGGCCGGGCGGCCTGCTTCCGGGGCCACCGGCGCCGCCGGAGCGGCCCGGAACAGGCGGTCATAGCAGGCCAAACGGGCCTGATCGCCCGCTTCGGCGGCACACGCGGCAGCACCTTCTGCTGCCCAGGCCGCCGGGCCCAGCAAGCACAGACTCAGCCCTGCGCCCACGCCCAGACTCCGTTTTCGATACCCCATGCGATGCCCCATGCTATATCCCATTCCGAATGTTGTAATGGGGCGCATCATGCCAGATCAGCGCCGCTCACTGCCGCCCGGCGCTGGGCCAGAAAGCCCCCCAAAATGCGCCCGGTATGGGATGCGGCCACCTGGATCACATCTTCCGGTGCGCCGCAGGCCACGATCTCGCCGCCCCGCTCGCCCCCTTCCGGGCCCAGGTCGATGATCCAGTCGGCCTCGGCCATCAGATCAAGATCGTGCTCGATCACCAGCACCGTATGGCCGGCGTCGGCCAGCCGGTGCAGCACCCGGATCAGGCGCTCCACATCGGCCATGTGCAGGCCCACCGTGGGCTCATCCAGCACGTACAGGGTGTGGCGCTCGGGGGGCAGCGGGCGCCCCGGGGCGGGGGCGGATTCGCCGGCCCGGCCCTTCACCTTGGCCAGCTCGGCCACCAGCTTGATGCGCTGGGCCTCGCCCCCCGACAGGGTGGGGCTGGGCTGGCCCAGGGTCAGGTAGCCCAGGCCCACGTCCTGCAGCAAGCGCAGCGGGTGGGCAATGGAAGGATGGGCGGCGAAGAATTCCACCGCATCTTCTACCGCCATCCCCAGCACCTCAGCCACAGTCTTGCCCTTCCAGGTGACGGCCAGGGTTTCCGGGTTGAAGCGGGCGCCGCCGCAGGCCTCGCAGGGCATTTTCACGTCGGGCAGGAAGTTCATCTCCAGGGTGATCTGGCCCTGGCCCTCGCACACCGGGCAGCGCCCGGCGCCGGTATTGAAGGAGAAGCGGGAGGCTGTCCAGCCACGCATCTTGGATTCGGTGGTTTCGGCAAACAGCTTGCGGATGGTGTCCCAGAAGCCGATGTAGGTGGCCGGGCAGGAACGGGGCGTCTTGCCGATGGGGGTTTGATCCACCTCCAGCACCCGGCCCACAGCTTCGTGGCCCACCAGCGCCGCGCAGCCCACCGGGGCACGGGCCACCAGGCTGGCATGGAGCACGTCGCGGGCGAAGGTGGATTTGCCCGAACCAGACACCCCCGTGACCACCGTGAGCCGGCCCAGGGGCACCCGGGCCCCCACCTGCTTGAGGTTGTGGAGGACGGCGCCGCGCACCTCCAGGGCCGGATGATCCACCGCCACCCCGCGCCGGGGCGCCATGGGGTGCTGGAGCGGGTGGGCGAAGCACTGGCCGGTGGTGGAGCCCGGCGTGGCTACCAGCTCGGCCAGGGTGCCCTGGGCGACGATCTCGCCGCCCCGCACCCCGGCGCCGGGGCCCAGGTCGATGACATGGTCGGCCCGGCGGATGGTGTCTTCGTCGTGCTCCACCACCAGCAGGGTGTTGCCGCGCCCGCGCAGCTGCTCCAGGGTATCGAGTAGCAGCTGGTTGTCACGCGGGTGCAGACCGATGGTGGGTTCGTCCAGGATGTAGCACACGCCGGTGAGGTTGGAGCCCAGCTGGGCCGCCAGCCGGATGCGCTGGGCCTCGCCCCCCGAGAGGGTGGGCGCCGCCCGGTCCAGGGCCAGGTAATCCAGCCCCACTTGTTGCAGAAAGTCCAGGCGCCCCCGGATTTCGGCAAGCAGATCCCGGGCGATGTCCACCTCCCGCCCCGCCAGCTGGAGCTGGCCGAAGAAGCCGGCCACCTTGCCCACCGGCAACGAGCACAGTTCATGCAGGCCCAGTTCGCGAAAACGCACCGCCCGGGCCACTGGGTTGAGGCGCGCCCCGTGGCAGGCCGGGCAGGGTTCGTCGGCCACCTGCTCCAGCTCGCCCAGATCCAGGGCGTTGGGATCTTCCACCTTGTCGTGGATGTGCAGCCCGGTGCCGTAGCACTCGGGGCACCAGCCATGCTTGGCGTTGTACGAGAACAGGCGCGGATCGGGCTCGGGGAAGCTGGTGCCGCACTCCGGGCAGGCCCGCAGGGTGGACAAGGTGCGCACGCTGCCGGCGGCATCCCCCGGGCCCAGGGTCAGCACCCGCAGCACGCCCTTGCCATGCTCCAGGGCCACTTCGAGCAGGCTGCGCAGGGCCGGCTCCTGGCGTGGGCCCACGCACACCCGGCCCACGGGCAGTTCGATGGTGTGCTCCTTGTAGCGATCCAGGCGCGGCCACTTCTGGGTGGGCAGATATTCCCCATCCACCCGCAGCTGCGCGTAGCCCTTGCCCCGGGCCCACTTGGCGAGGTCGGTGTACAGGCCCTTGCGGTTGATGACCAGGGGCGCGAGCAGCTCCAGCTCCAGCTCCTGCCCCTCGCACTCCTGCATGAGCTGGGCGGCGATGGCCTCGAAGCTTTGGGGCGTGACAGGCACATCGCAATCGGGGCAATACTGGGTGCCCAGCTTCACGTAGAGCAGGCGCAGGAAGGGTTGAATCTCGGTGAGGGTGCCCACCGTGCTCTTGCGTCCGCCCCGGCTCACCCGCTGCTCGATGGCCACGGTGGGCGGGATGCCGAAAATCGCATCCACATCGGGCCGGGCCGAGGGCTGGGCAAACTGGCGGGCGTAGGCGTTGAGGGATTCCAGATAACGGCGCTGGCCCTCGCCAAACACAATGTCGAAGGCCAGGGTGGATTTACCCGAACCCGAAAGGCCGGTGACCACCGTGAGCTTGTCCCGGGGAATCGCCAGACTCACGTTCTTGAGGTTGTGATGGCGCGCATGGCGGATGCTGATTTCCGGCGCGGGCAAGGCCCGGTACACGGGCGTGCCTTCGGCCACCCGGGGCGCTTGGCGGAGCCCCGCCAGCTGGGCCGCGTATTCGGCCAGGGCGCGCCCGGTGTGGGAATCGGGCCGGGCCTCCAGGGTGGCGGGGCTGCCTTCGGCCACGATCAGCCCGCCCCCGCGCCCGCCCTCGGGGCCCAGATCCACCACCCAGTCGGCGGCGGCGATCACGTCCAGATTGTGTTCGATCACCACCAGGCTGTGGCCCGCATCGAGCAGCTGATCAAAGGCGGCCAAGAGTCGAGCCACGTCTTCAAAGTGCAGGCCGGTGGTGGGTTCGTCGAACAGAAACAGCAGGCCCGGCGTGGCGCCCGCACCCTCGGCAGCGGACTTGCGGGCCTTTTTGGCGGCCAGCTGGGCGGCTTCGGCCAGATAACCGGCAAGCTTGAGACGCTGGGCCTCGCCCCCCGACAGGGTGGGCACTGGCTGGCCCAGGCGCAGGTATTCCAGGCCCACGTCGGCCAGGGGCGCCAGGGCGGTGCGCACCGCTTTCTGGTCGGCAAAGAAGGCGATGGCTTCAGACACCGTCATCTCCAGCACCTCGGCCACACTCTTGCCGCGCCAGGCGAGGGCCAGAATCTCGGGCCGGTAGCGCTTTCCCTCGCAATCCGGGCAGCGCAGATACACATCGGACAGAAACTGCATCTCCACATGCTCGAAGCCCGAGCCGGTGCAGGTGGGGCAGCGCCCGTTGCCCGAGTTGAAGCTGAAGGTGCCGGGGGTGTAGCCCCGTTCCTGGGCCTCGGGCAGGGCGGCAAACAGCTTGCGGATGGCGTCCCAGGCGCCCACATAGCTTACCGGGTTGGAGCGGGCGCTCTTGCCGATGGGGGATTGATCCACCATCACCACGCCCTTGAGCTGCGCCACCCCAACGAGGCCGGCATGGGGGCCGGGCGCCTCGGCGGGTTCGCCAAAATGCTTGGCCAGGGCCGGGTAGAGCAC
Organism: Rhodocyclales bacterium; assembly: GCA_021286885.1. Lineage (GTDB taxonomy): Bacteria > Pseudomonadota > Gammaproteobacteria > Burkholderiales > Rhodocyclaceae > Zoogloea. The sequence goes on along the minus strand of JAJTBM010000285.1, from coordinate 233 downwards.
GTCCTGGATCAGGGTGGATTTGCCCGAACCGGATACGCCGGTAATCGCCACCAGATGCCCCAGGGGCAGGTGCAGATCCACCCCCTGCAGGTTGTGCAGGCGGGCGCCAAGCAGGCTGAGGCGCGGCGCGTCGGCGGCCCCCGGGCGGGGCGTGCGGCGGGCATCCACCCGCTTTCGCCCGGCCAAATAGGCGCCGGTGAGGGAGGCGGGATCATCCGCGATGCGGGCCGGGG
>JAJTBM010000284.1 GCA_021286885.1 Rhodocyclales bacterium | reverse complement strand
TGAATTCAGGGCTGTGTTCCTACCGCTGAAGTTACGCAAGCCGCCCTGCTGTTCGCGTCTCAATCCCTTTGAATTCAGGGCTGTGTTCCTACGATGATCTACAGTCAAACGCCGCCGTGCCTTATGTCTCAATCCCTTTGAATTCAGGGCTGTGTTCCTACATGCCGCCATGCAGTTCAAGAACATGACCGAAAGTCTCAATCCCTTTGAATTCAGGGCTGTGTTCCTACACGTAGTTTGAACTAACTAAGATACGTACATCAAGTCTCAATCCCTTTGAATTCAGGGCTGTGTTCCTACAATCACCGGATTCTTGCCCTGACTGGGATGAACCGTCTCAATCCCTTTGAATTCAGGGCTGTGTTCCTACGGAAAGCATCATGGAATTTACCCTGCCCGTTGAAGTCTCAATCCCTTTGAATTCAGGGCTGTGTTCCTACGATTCCTGGCGGCTGAATCATGGGCATCGTAAAAGTCTCAATCCCTTTGAATTCAGGGCTGTGTTCCTACGCGCGGCGCCATGTCGAAGCAAGATCGCTCCACTTAGTCTCAATCCCTTTGAATTCAGGGCTGTGTTCCTACGGCCCGGGCGTTCGATGGGTGACCAGCTGCCGCTGTCTCAATCCCTTTGAATTCAGGGCTGTGTTCCTACTGGCCGAGCGGCGAAGGATGCTCTTGAGGATAAGTCTCAATCCCTTTGAATTCAGGGCTGTGTTCCTACTGCGCAGCTTGGATAGTACCGTGTTTTCAAGTGCTTGCGTAGGGCTTTCCCAAAGCTGGGGGGCTTTGGGAAAGATGTGTGCCTGTGGGCAGATTCAGTCTGCACGCAGCTGCTCCAGCTTGAGCTTTTTGTGGACTTCCCTGGGGGTCAGTGCCACGACTTGCGGGAGGTGCTGTTCGATGGCTGCGGCCAGCGTGCGGCGTTCGTCAGGGGGCCAGTTTTCCAGGGCTTGTTGGACCAATTGGCTTGCCCGGGTGTGGAGCGCGGTGTTGGGCCGCTCTTTGCGCCCCTGGAGTTGCTGGGCTTTGTTAATGCAGTCTGTTTGCCAGGCGTCTACGGCCTGGAGGGCCGGGCTCAGTTGGGCGCGCCGCGCAGCCTGGGCGTGTTGCTCGGCTTCTTGTGCGGCTTGAGCTGCAGCTTGGGCTGCGCGTTTTTCGGTGTTCTGGATGAGCTGTTGGCGTTGCTCTGCCTGGCGTTTTTGAAGCGCGGCCAGGTGCTCCCGGATAGGTGTTCGCGCGTGTTCTTGGGTTGCGCACCACGTTTGCAGTGCAGGCAGCTCGCGGGTGTCCCCCAACTCCAGCACTGCCCAGCCCAGGGGCATCCCACGGTCGTCCCCTTCGGCCAGCCAATAGGTTCGGGTCTGGCTTGCGTAGGTGGCAGGTTTTCCCTTGGCTTCCATGAGTTTGATCTGTGCAACACCGTCGCCGGAGAGGGTTTTGCTTTCGGCGCCGGTAAAACGCCCCAGGCGCACCAGCATGGCATGCCCCTGGCGCAGGGCGTTTTCGAGCCCTCCCTCGGTCAGGAGAGTGTGCATGTCTTTAACCCACTGGGGGTTGACGGCAGCCTGCCCTGCGAGAAATGTCAGTGCCTGTTTGAAGCGGGGCAGGTGATAGGCATTGGTGCTCTTAATCAGCTGTTGCAAGGGCGCATTGGTGAGGGTCTTGTCGGGCGTTTTGGGGTGCTGGAGCACCAGCTGGCCGCTAAAGCAGCGGTACTGGCCGGCATTGATGCATTCATTGCGGGTGCTTATGCCCCGGGGGCGTTTGATGGTTCCATTCTTTTCGGTGCGCGGCTGTTTGTAGTAGTTGGCAACCCACAAAATGCTTTGATGCACCGGGCCAACGGGCGTGAGATCGGAGGGTTTGACCAGGCGCAGGGGGCTGGTTTTAAAGTCTCCGCCGAGCAGTTCGGTTTCGTAGCGCGTGCACGCTGTGCTTTTCACTTTGTCCCCGCTGGCAAAACGGGGGATTTTTGAGTTATTGAGCAGATCCAGCAGGCCGGTACGCAGGCAGCCCTTGAGCGCGCTGCCCGGAATATAGGCCCGGTGATCGAGCCCGTGGGCGGTGCGAGTGAGGTAGAACTGATTAGATACTTTTCGCCCATTGTTTTCGATTTGGGCGACTTGGCCGATATTTTCAGCGTAATGCTGGGCAACCGCCTTGCACACCGGGAGCAGCAAGTGGGCATAGGGAGTGAAACTGGCGCTGTTGTTCCGAAAAAAGCGCTGGATGCCTTGCTGGTCGGCCTTGCTGCCCAGCTCGCCTAGGCGTTCCCGTTCTGGGCCGGGCAGGTAGCGGGCCTGGCTGGGATCGAAACCGAAGAGCACTTCGTCTTCGATCACATACCCTGTGGGTTCAAACTCTTCACCGCAGCCCAGGTGGATGGGTGAGAGGGGGGTGAGCGTGAGGCGGATGGTTTCAAGAAAGGGCGTGTTCATGCAGCAATCTCCACGGGCGGAAGCCCCAGGGCGGGGGCGTAGCCCTGGTGGACGGTGGCAGGCAGGGTGCTTGAAATGGGTTGGCCCACGCCCCCCAGCCCCTGGCCTACAAAGCCGTGCCAGGGGGATGCCGGGGTGTGGGCGCCCGGATGGAGCACCGCGCCGGCCTGGGCGAGCAGCAAGGGGCGCTTGAAGGCAGGGCCATAGGCCGCCACATCCCCGTGGCGCCCAAAGCGGGTAATGGGTTGATAGTAGCTGCGCAGGGGGCAGTAGCCCTGCCCCTGGGGCGCGCAGGGGCCCAGCGTCAGGCGAGCCTGTTCGGGGGCGGCAGGCGGGAAGGGGTTGAGGTTGGTGTTGGTATTGAGAGGGGGGGATTGCAACTCGAAACGCCCCAGCCCGATGCTGGCGTCTCGCCCGTAGCCGGTGAGCCCCAGGCTGGTGAGGGCGGCAAGGAGTTGTTCCAGGTGGATGCGTGCGCTATCCAGGACCACGTACAGATCAAACACCATGCCGGGGGGAAACCAGATTTGCCCCCGGGTGTAGGGGGCAAACTGGTCTTCTCCGGTGGTCCCCGTCAGCCGGTTGATGGTGTTGTGGGGCTGGGGAATGTCGCGTTTCTGGGCGCCTGGGCGGCCTGTAATTGCGCTCAGGCACTCGGCCTCGCTTTGGGCCAGGGCTTGCCAGCGGGGGAGGGGCTGGTCCAGCGCGGCCAGGGGGAGCCAGCGCTTTTGCTTGAGTTGCTTGCGATCCGCATCGCTGGGCGCCCAGGCCTGGCGGGGCAGATGGGGCAGGGGGATATGGCCCTGGGGAAAGGCATCCGAAAGCACCAGAAAAGGGTGCCCCCGGGGGTAGCCCTCCAGCCAGGTGTTGAGCTGGGCTTCGCCGTGCAGGTGGCGCAATACCCAGCACAACTGGCCAAACAGGGTATCGCCGGCCAAGGGGGTGCCAAAGGCCGACAGGGGACGCAGGCTCAGGCGCCAGGTCTGGTAAGCGCTCATGCCACCTCCGGGAAGGCGCGGGTCTGGGCAAAGCGTGCGCTGGCATCGGTGCCATTGATGGTGAGCTGGCTGAAGCGCACCTTGCCGTAACCCCGGGAGCCTGAGCCTCCCAGGCTATCAAACTCGATCAGCTTGAGCCCCTGGAGTACTGTATCCAGCAATGCGGCATCATCTCCGGCCAGTTGGCGCAGGCTGAGCCTGAACTTGAAGCGGGCACCAGCGGGCACCCGTTCGGTGTTGCGGGGGTGTTCGGCTACGCCCGAGAGGCGGTTGATCCGGTTTTCGCTTTTGACTTCAAGCAGCATCTGGTTGTTGTTGGAGATCTCCTGAACCCATTCGGGGCACAGGGCGCAGTCCCAAAAGGCCAGGCGGCTGGGGCCCAGGTCCAGGAGCTTGGGGTCGTTTTCTTTGAAGTCTCCCCCGCCCACACCAAACAGCTGCAGGATGCGGCGCACTTCGGCCTGCCGGGCTGCAGGGGCCGTGTCGAGTTGCTTGATCCCCAGAGGTTCGGCTTGCACCTCTCCGCTGCGCCATTCGAGCAGGCTGCGCATCTTGCCCTTGAGGCTGGAGCCCGGAATATAGGGCTCCTGGGTGTGGGGGTGCTTGATGACGGTGTTGTCTACGCCGCCAATGTGCATTTCGGCATCGCCAGCGCCAATGCGCAGGCCGGTGAGCAGTTCGAGGGTGGCTTCGAGGGTGGTGATTCCGGTCAGTTGGGGCATGGCTTATTTCTCCTGGGCCTTGTAGAAGCCCATGAAGGCTTCCATGAAGAGTTTTGCGTACTTGAGGCTGTCGGGGGTCTGGATCTGCTGGATGAGATGGCGGAAGAGTTGCGTAAAGCTTGCATCTACATGCCCCCGGGCTTGGGCGTAAGACACCTTGGCATTCATCATGCGGATGAAGGGCAGGTATTCGGTCAGCCGTTCTTCGCGGCTGCCCGTGCCTTTGCTC
>JAJTBM010000283.1 GCA_021286885.1 Rhodocyclales bacterium | reverse complement strand
GTAGTGGGCGGGCTCGCCTCCTGGCTGAACGGTACCAAGGATGTCGTTCCACAGATCCTCCCACTCCCCATCGCCCCAGCTGTAATCCCGCTGGAAGCGTGGAATTTGGTAGGTCAGTCCATTGCCGATCAGCTTGCGGTAGGTATTGTTCTCGGTCTTGAAATTTGTGGCAGACATCTGGAAACCTCATGGGATGGCACATGGCCTCCATCACACTGTAAGCGGAGACGCCGCGTGCGTCACCCCTCCCCCCGCAATTCCCCCATCACCGCCCCCACCTTGGCCGCCGGGGTTTTTTGCAGGCGGGCCAGGGTTTCCAGGTGGATGCGCTGGGCGGGCAGGCGGTGGCGGGTTTCGAGGGTGTCGAGCATATGGAACAGCACCTCGGCAGTGGCCTGGGCGTCGGCCAGGGCCCGGTGGGCGCGGCCTTCCATGGTGAGGCCGAGGCTGCTCACCAGGGTACCGAGCTTGTGGTTGGGCAGCTCCGGGTAAAGGCGGCGGGCGAGCAGCAGGGAGCACAGAAAAGGATGCCCGGCGGGGCGGCCCAGGCGGGCCATTTCGGCTTCCCAGAACTTGCTGTCGAAGGCGGCGTTATGGGCCAGGAGGGGCGTGCTGCCCACAAAGCGGGCGGCTTCTTCCATCACCTGCGCAGCGGGGGGCGCGGTGCGCAGCATGGCGTTGGTGATGCCGGTCAGGGCCTGGATGTCAGGCGGCACCCGCACACCGGCGTTCATCAGGCTCTGGTAGCGGTCCACCACCTGACGGCCTTCCACCCGCACCAAAGCCACCTCGGTGGGCCGGGCCCCGTAGGCCGGAGACAGGCCGCTGGTTTCAAAGTCGATCACAACAAACGCATGCATGGCCAGGCCCGGGCAAAAGCCCGGCACGATACCCCCACCGCCAGGGGCTGACAAGCTGGCCGGGATGCACCCCAAGGATGCACCCACTAGGGCTAGGTGTTTTACCGCTTTGCTCAACTAAATACGGTATTGTCAAGATTGACACCCACCCGCCCCCTGCCTAAACTGCGGCCCCGTTACCCGGATCAAGGGAAACCGGTCATGGGCCTTTGGGGCCTTCAAGCCGGTGCTGCCCCCGCAACTGTGTTCGGTGAGCACCCACCTTTTGCCACTGGCAAAGCCTATCCATCGGGATGGCCGCCGGGAAGGCGGTGGACGTGCGCTGGAGCCGATCAGCCAGGAGACCTGCCGGTAACCCGATCAACAACGCTTTAGGGGCGGGGTGTCCCCAAGGCGAGGTGTTCCGCCATGCGGTGCGGCCTGTGGGCAATGCGCGGCAGGCGGTTTTGCTTCCATGCTTTACTGCATTGCAGCGGGCCTCGCAGACATCCTGCTCCGTTTTGGAGAACATCGTCTTGCACGCCCAGACCACCCCCCGTGACAACCCGGCCCTGTTGGCCGCCCTGCAGGTCATCCGCCGCACCGGCGACGTCGTGCCGTTTAACGCCGACAAGATTTCGATTGCGATGACCAAGGCCTTCCTGGCGGTGGAAGGCCGTCAGAGCGCCGCGTCTTCCCGGGTGCGGGAGCTGGTGGCCGAGCTGACCGATACGGTGGTGCGCGCCCTCACCCGCCGCCTGCCCGACGGGGGCAGCGTGAGCATCGAAGACATTCAGGATCAGGTCGAACTGGCTCTGATGCGCTCGGGCGAGCATGACGTGGCCCGCGCCTACGTGCTCTATCGCGAACAGCGCCGCGCCGAACGCAAGCACACCCAGGCTGCCGCCCAGGCAGCGGCTGTCCCCAGCCTGCATGTGGTGGATGCCCAAGGCCAGCGCGTGCCCCTCGACATCGCCGAACTCGAAGCCCTGTGCGCCGCCGCCTGCGCCGGGCTGGAAGGCACCCGCCCCGCCCGCATCCTCGAAAGCGCCCTGCAGAACCTCTACGATGGCGTGCCCCTGGCCGAAGTGCATCAGGCCCTGGTGCTGGCCGCCCGTACCCTGATCGAACAGGAACCCGGCTACAACTACGCCACCGCCCGCCTGCTGCTCGCCCGCCTGGGGCGCGAAGTGCTGGGCCGCGACGTGAGCCTGGCCGATCTGGGCGATGAAACCCGCGCCTACTTCCCCAAGTTTGTGAAGAAGGGCATCGAAGCCGGGCTGCTGGATGCCCGGCTGGCCGAGTTTGACCTGGAGCGCCTTGCCGCCGCCCTGCAACCGGAGCGGGATCACCTGTTCGCCTATCTGGGCCTGCAAACCCTCTACGACCGCTACTTCCTGCACATCGACGAGCGCCGCATCGAACTGCCCCAGATCTTCTTCATGCGGGTGGCGATGGGCCTCGCCCTCAACGAAATCGACCGGGAAGCCCGGGCCATCGAGTTCTACAACCTGATCTCGAGCTTCGATTTCATGTGCTCCACGCCGACCCTGTTCAACAGCGGCACCCGGCATTCCCAGCTGTCTTCCTGCTACCTGACCACCGTATCGGACGATCTGGAAGGCATCTACCAGTCCATCAAAGAAAACGCCCTCCTGCAAAAGTTTGCCGGCGGCCTGGGCAACGACTGGACCCCCGTGCGCGCCCTGGGCAGCCGCATCAAGGGCACCAACGGCCAGAGCCAGGGCGTCATCCCCTTCCTCAAGGTGGTGAACGACACCGCCGTGGCGGTCAACCAGGGCGGCAAGCGCAAGGGCGCCGTGTGCGCCTACCTCGAAACCTGGCACCTGGACATCGAAGAATTCCTCGACCTGCGCAAGAACACCGGGGACGAGCGGCGTCGCACCCACGACATGAACACCGCCAACTGGATGCTGTTCTCCCCGGTCGAAGTGCCCGACCTCCACGAAAAGTATGGCCAGCCCTTTGAACAAGCCTATGTGGCCTACGAGGCCCGCGCCGCTGCCGGCGAGCTGCGCCTGTTCAAGACCGTGTCTGCCCTCCAGCTGTGGCGCAAGATGCTCACCATGCTGTTCGAGACCGGCCACCCCTGGATCACCTTCAAAGACCCGTGCAACCTGCGCTCGCCCCAGCAGCACGTGGGCGTGGTGCATAGCTCCAACCTGTGCACCGAGATCACCCTCAACACCTCCGACGAAGAAACCGCCGTCTGCAACCTGGGCTCGGTGAACCTCGTCGCCCACCTCAAAAACGGCGCCCTCGATCAGGACAAGCTCGCCCGCACCGTGCGCACCGCCCTGCGCATGCTGGACAACGTGGTGGACATCAACTTCTACGCCACCCCCAAGGCCCGCCGCGCCAACCTGCGCCACCGCCCCGTGGGCATGGGCATGATGGGCTTTGCCGATGCGCTCTACGCCCTGGGCCTGCCCTACGCCAGCGCCGCCGCCGTTGAATTTGCCGACCGCAGCATGGAAGCCATCTGCTACCACGCCTATTGGGCCTCCACCGAGCTCGCCCAGGAGCGTGGCACCTATTCCAGCTTCAAGGGCAGCCTGTGGGACAAGGGCATCCTGCCGCTCGACTCCCTCGGCCTGCTCGAAGCCGGGCGCGGCGGCCACCTGGATGTGAACCGCGACGCCACCCTGGATTGGGACGCCCTGCGCGCCCAGATTGGCCGCCATGGCATGCGCAATTCCAACTGCGTCGCCATTGCCCCCACCGCCACCATCTCCAACATCGTGGGCGTTTCGGCCAGCATCGAACCGGCCTACCAGAACATCTACGTCAAATCCAACCTCTCGGGCGAATTCACGGTGGTGAACGAAGCCCTGGTGCGCGACCTCAAGGCCCTGGACCTGTGGGACGAAGTGATGGTCTCGGATCTCAAGTACTTTGACGGCTCCCTGGCCCGCATCGAACGCATCCCCGACGAACTCAAGGCCCGCTACGCCACCGCCTTCGAGATCGACCCGGTATGGCTGATCGAAGCCGCCGCCCGCCGCCAGAAGTGGATCGACCAGGCCCAGTCCCTCAACCTCTATCTGGCCGTGCCCTCCGGCAAGAAGCTGGACGAAATCTACCGCTTCGCCTGGCTGCGTGGCCTCAAGACCACCTACTACCTGCGCACCCTGGGTGCCAGCCAGGTCGAAAAGACTGCCGAACGCCGTAACGCCGACGCCGCCCCCGAGGCCGGCGCCGAAGAAGCCCCCCGCTTCTGCTCCATCGACAACCCTGATTGCGAGGCTTGCCAATAATGAGCGCCCTCTTCCTCAACGACTGGGACGACATCATCTCCAAGGGCAACGGCACCGCCGCTGCCGGTGCAGCCCCGCAAGGGGCGCCCGCCACCCCGGGCGCCGCCCTTTCTGCCGTCAATGCCGCCGACAAGCGCATCGTGAACGGCAAGGCCGACATCAACCAGCTCGCCCCCTTCAAATACCCCTGGGCCTGGGAATTCTTTCTGAAGGGCAACCGCAACCACTGGACGCCCCTGGAAATCTCCATGGCCCAGGACGTGCACGACGATCACCAC
>JAJTBM010000282.1 GCA_021286885.1 Rhodocyclales bacterium | reverse complement strand
ATCGGTACCGCCGGCCTGGGCCATGTCCGGGCGGCCGCCACCCTTGCCGCCCACCTGTTGGGCCACAAAGTTGACCAGCTCGCCAGCCTTGACCTTGCCGGTGAGATCGGCGGTGACGCCGGCGATCAGGCTCACCTTGCCGTCATTGACGCTGGCCAGCACCACGGCGGCGCTCTTCAGCTTGTCCTTCAGCTTGTCGAGGGTCTCGCGCAGGGTCGCCACGTCGGCGCCTTCCAGCGTCGCGGCGAGCACCTTGGCGCCGGCCACGTCGGCGGCCTGATTGACGAGGTCGTCGCCCTGGCTGGCGGCGAGCTTGCTCTTGAGGCGGGCGAGTTCCTTTTCGAGGCTGCGCACCTGCTCCTGCACTTGCTGAATGCGGGCCAGGGCTTCGTGGGGCTGGGCCTTGAGGCTGGCGCTGACGCCATCCAGCAGGGCTTGCTGATCCTGCACCAGGGCCACGGCCACATCGCCGCACACGGCTTCGATCCGACGCACACCCGCGGCCACACCCGCTTCGAGGGTGACCTTGAACAGGCCGATGTCGCCGGTACGGGCCACATGGGTGCCGCCGCACAGTTCTTTGGAGGAGCCGATGGTGAGCACGCGCACTTCGTCGCCGTACTTTTCACCGAAGAGCATCATGGCGCCGGTCTTTTGGGCGGATTCGTTGGCCAGGATTTCGGCGTTCACGATGCGCTCAACCCGGGCAATCTCTTCAGCCGTCACCGGCTGGGTGTGGGCAAAGTCGAAGCGAGCCTTGTCCGGATCCACCTGGGAACCCTTTTGCTGGACGTGATCGCCCAGCACCACGCGCAGGGCCTTGTGCAGTAGGTGGGTGGCGGAGTGGTGACGCTGGGTGCGGGCCCGGGCCTCGGCATCCACGCGGGCCACCAGGCTATCGCCCACCTTCAGGGAGCCGGTCTTGACCACGCCATGGTGGCCAAACACGCTGGCCTGGATCTTCTGGGTGTCTTCGACGGCGAACAGGCCATTGCCCTTCAGCTCGCCCCGGTCGCCCACCTGGCCGCCGGATTCGGCATAGAAGGGGGTGTCGTCCAGCACCACCACGCCCATGTCGCCTTCGTCCAGTTGCTGCACCGGAGCGCCGTCCTTGTAGAGGGCGAGCACCGTGGCCTTGGCTTCGAGCTGGGTATAGCCGTGGAAGGTGGTGGCTTTGCCGTCGTATTCGAGGTTGGCGGCCATCTTGAACTTGCCAGCGGCGCGGGCCTGCTCTTTTTGCTTGGCCATGGCGGCATCAAAAGCGGCGTTATCCACGCCCACCCCGTGCTCGCGGCACACGTCGGCGGTCAGATCCAGGGGGAAGCCGTAGGTGTCGTGCAGCTTGAAGGCGGTCTCGCCGTTGAACACCTTGTTGCCGGCTTCGGCCAGGGCAGCCAGTTCGGCCTCCAGGATGGCCATGCCGTTTTCGATGGTGGCGAAGAAGCGGTCTTCTTCGAGCTTGAGCACGTCCATCACCTTCTGCTGACCAGCCTTCAACTCGGGATAGGCTTCGCCCATCTCGGCCACCAGATCCGGCACCAGCTTGTGGAAGAAGGCGGCGCGGGCGCCCAGCTTGTAGCCGTGGCGGATGGCGCGGCGGATGATCCGGCGCAGCACATAACCCCGGCCTTCGTTACCCGGAATCACACCATCGGCGATCAGGAAGGAACAGGCACGGATGTGGTCGGCCAGCACCTTGAGGGAGGGGCTGTCCAGATCGGCGTCGGAGGTTTCCCGGGCGGCCGCCTTGATCAGGTTCTGGAACAGGTCGATTTCGTAGTTGGCATGCACGCCCTGGAGCACGGCGGAGATGCGCTCCAGACCCATGCCGGTATCCACGCTGGGCTTGGGCAGCTTGTGCATCACACCGGCTTCATCCCGGTTGAACTGCATGAACACGTTGTTCCAGATTTCGATGAAGCGGTCGCCGTCTTCTTCCGGCGATCCCGGCGGGCCGCCCCAGTGCTTTTCGCCGTGGTCGTAGAAGATTTCGGTGCAGGGGCCGCAGGGGCCGGTGTCGCCCATCATCCAGAAGTTGTCGGAAGCGTAGCGGGCGCCCTTGTTGTCGCCGATGCGCACGATCTTGTCGGCGGGTACGCCCACCTCCTTGTGCCAGATGTCGTAGGCTTCGTCATCTTCGGCATACACGGTCACCATCAGCTTGTCCTTGGGGATGCCGAACACGACGGTCAGCAGCTCCCAGGCGTAGTGGATGGCGTCTTGCTTGAAGTAGTCGCCAAAGCTGAAGTTGCCCAGCATCTCGAAGAAAGTGTGGTGACGGGCGGTGTAGCCCACGTTCTCCAGGTCGTTGTGCTTGCCACCGGCACGCACGCACTTCTGGGAAGTGGTGGCGCGGGAATAGGGACGCTTGTCGAAGCCGAGGAACACGTCCTTGAACTGGTTCATCCCTGCATTGGTGAACAGCAGGGTCGGATCATCGTGGGGAACCAGGGAGCTGGAGGCCACGATCTGGTGGCCCTTGGAGGCGAAGAATTCAAGGAATTTCTGACGGATTTCGGCGCTTTTCATCGGCGTGGGGTCTCCGGGTGGCGTCGGCGAGCGACGTTCGGGGGAACGCAGGTTGCAAATCAGGCGATTGTAGCATCCCTATCGGCTTGCCCCTGCTGGCTATAATCCCCAGCTCCATACTCCATAACATCAACTCCAGCAGGAGACAGCACCATGGGCAATCGCCTCTCCAAGATCTACACCCGCACCGGCGACGCCGGCACCACCGGCCTGGGCAACGGCAACCGGGTGTCCAAGAATAGTCTGCGCATCCATACCCTGGGTGAAGTGGACGAACTGAATGCCAGCATCGGCGTACTGCTGTGCGAAGAACTGCCCGAAGATGTGGCCACCCTGATGACCCACGTCCAGAACGACCTGTTCGATCTGGGCGGCGAAGTCTGCATCCCGGGGATGGAAATGATCACCCCGCGCCAAGTCCAGTTTCTGGAAGACGAACTGGATCGCTACAACGAGGATCTGGAACCCCTGAAAGACTTCATCCTGCCCGGTGGCACCCGGGCTGCTGCCCTCGCCCACCAGGCCCGCACCGTGTGCCGTCGGGCCGAACGCATGATCGTGGCCCTGGGCCAGGAAGAAGCGGTAAACGAAGCCCCGCGCCAGTACCTGAACCGGCTCTCGGATCTGCTGTTTGTGCTGGGTCGGGTACTCAACCGGGCCGGCGGCCGGGGCGATGTGCTGTGGCAGAAGCGCAAGAACGCCTGATCCCGATCTGAACCCTCCCTTGGCACCGCCTCCGGGCGGGGCCCAGGGGTGGGCTTACCAGTCCAGCTTGGTGAGCGTGCCGAGGGAACGCCCAAGGAAACGCTCGCCGATGGTCTGGAAGCGCAGGGGGATGTCGGTCACGGTGAATTGGTAATCGGCCAAGGTTTCGCCCGGGTTGGCAAGGCCCAGCTGATTCAGCGTTTCGGCGGCTTGCTCGGCCACGGTGATGGCCGAATCCACCAGACGCACGTCGGGGCCGACCACATCCTGAACCAGCGGCTTGATGGGCGGATAATGGGTGCAGCCCAACACCAGGGAATCCACCTGCTCGGCCAGCACCGGGCGCAGGTATTCCTGGGCAGTCATGCGGGTCACCGGATGATCCAGCCAGCCTTCTTCAACCAGGGGCACAAACAGAGGGCAGGCCTGGGAATAGACTCGGACAGCCGGGTTCAACTCGTGAATCCGGCGGGCGTAGGCATTACTGTTGACGGTGGTAGGCGTACCGATGACCCCAATGGCGCCGGCACTACCCTGCACGGCGGCCCGGGCGCCCGCGTCGATCACGTCCAGCACCGGCACATCGCCCGCCCGCTGCTTGACGGCATGGGAAGCCACCGCCGCCATGGTATTGCAGGCGATGATCAGCATCTTCACCCCGCGCTGGAGCAGGTGATCGGTGATCTGGCCGGTGAAGTGTTCGATGGTCGCCACCGACTTGACCCCGTAGGGCACCCGCGCCGTGTCGCCAAAGTAGATGATGTTTTCGAAGGGCAGACGCTCCATCAGCGCCCGCACCACGGTCAGACCGCCAACACCGGAGTCGAAAACGCCGATGGGTAGCTTGCTTGTTTCAGACATGGGAAGCTCGTGCAGTTAAGGGGCGCATTCTACCCCAGCCACTGCCCGACCTCCCATGCGTGCAACAAGTACGTAACAAATGGTCAGTGCATGAAGCGCTGGATCATTTCGGCCTCTTCATCAGGGGCAAATGCAAACTTGAAGATGGATTTTTCGTCCGGCAACTCGCGCCAGCGGCCACCAATTTCCTTGAGCCGCCGTTCAATCTGGGAACAGGACTGATGCATCAGGATGGCCGGGGCACTCACCCGCTCGCACACCCGCTCCTCTCCCATCTGCTTGAACTCAAGCAGCTTTTCGTAAAAATCCCGGT
>JAJTBM010000281.1 GCA_021286885.1 Rhodocyclales bacterium | reverse complement strand
CGCGGCACAGCTGCGGTTGAAGGCCCGTTGACGGTGCGGTGTGGCAAACCAACGACCAAGCCGACAACCCATGCCGGCATAGACGGCAATCGCGACCCACTCCAGCAGTAGAAACATCAATCCAAGCACAGCGAACTGAGGTGTAGCGGGGCGTGCCACATCCACGAACTGGGGAAGAAATGCAGTAAAGATCAGGATGGCCTTCGGATTACCCGCTGCCACCAAGAGCTCCTGCCGGGCCAGCGCCAGGAGATCCGGACGCTCGGGATGGGCTGAACGCCCCCTGCCCAGGGCCGCCACAGGCTGCGCTCGCCACAGCCGGAACGCCAAATAAAACAGGTAGGCCGCCCCCACCAACCTGATCCCGTAAAAAAACAACAGGGAGGTGCGAAGCACACTGACAAGGCCCGCCGCGGCAATGCCAATCATCCCCACAAAAGCCAGAAGCCGCCCCAACCCGGCCAAGACAGCCACCCGAAAGCCATGGTGGGTGGCATTGGATACAGACAACAAATTATTCGGGCCAGGTGCCATGTTCAGAGCAAAGCATGCTGGCAGGAAAATCAGGAGAGTTTCGAGGGGCATGGTACAGAAAACTCACATGGCGCTGGATGGGAGAAAGTATCGCAAGAGGATACCAAGATCAGCGCAGCGGCTTCACCTCCCCACACCACTGCCCGCACACAACGCAGCCCCCGGTCTGGATGCGCATCCTCAAGCTGCAGAGGTATCCGCCATGGTTCTGCGCGCCACCTCCAGACGCCGCCAGGCAAAGTAAGCGGTCAGAGACACCGCCGATGCCGGGTGTTCAAGCCTTCTGCGGGCATCCTGATCTGCAGTGGCAAATGCCGGCCCCACCGCCAGATAGAGCCGGTCGGTGAGCTTCTGTATCAATTCCTCGGCAAACGGGTTGTCATGGTCAGCATGCGGAAAGCTGTCCAGGTGTTCGATGAATCTGAGCAGTTCAGCCAGATCATCCTGGCTCCAGGCGGTCACGGTGCAATGACCGGGCCGGCGGTGGGCCACGCGGACCAGGCCATCCCGGGCGAGCACCTTGATGGCTTCCCGCACGGGGGTACGGCTCACACCCAGCTCCCGGGCAAGGGCGCATTCGTCAATGGCTGCACCGGGCGGTAATACATGCGCCAGGATGCGCTCCTTCAAGGAGTCGGCAATGGCCTCGAACAGGGCGGTAGGGCGCGGAATGGTGTCGGGATTGTTCATGCTGCATGTCCTGATCCGGAGAGCGAAAGAAGCAAAAGGCAGGATGAGAGAAAAAAGAGGGGGAATGAAAAATCCGCCGGGCAACCCGCGTCCTGGAGAGACCCGGTCAGGGAGGGAAAAAAGGGCCCGGCGGCAAAAAAGCTTATCAATGGGTTTTTGCGTGCGCGCAGGGGCGCCCATCAGGCGTAGCGTTGCTCCAGGGCATCCCAGTCGGGCTTGCCGACCAGACGCTGACGCTCCGCAAAGGGCGTGACCAGCCCGCTGGATTCGGTGATTTCCCCAGTGTCACGCAACACGCCCAGGGCCTGCTGCATACCCATCACCGCGCCCTGAAGGGCGGCATTGGCATAGAGCACAATGCCAAAGCCCAGCGCGCCCAGTTCTTCCGCATTGAAAATGGGTGTCTTGCCACCGATCACCATGTTCATCAGTTGAGGCGTGGCAAGGCGCTGGGGCAAGGCCCGGATTTCCTCTGCGGTAGTCACCGCCTCGACAAACAGAATGTCGGCCCCGGCCTCGGCGAAGCGCTGGGCCCGTTCGACGGCGGCTTCAAATCCATGGACAGCGGCGGCATCGGTGCGGGCCATGATCAGCAGATCGGGGTCTCGGCGTGCATCCACGGCGGCCTTGATCTTGCCTACCGCCTCCTGGGTGGAGATAACCTCCTTGCCCGAAAAATGCCCGCAGCGCTTGGGGGCCACCTGGTCTTCGAGCTGGATGCAGTCGGCACCAGCACGCTCGAGAGTGCGCACCGTGTGATAGACATTGAGGGCATTCCCAAAGCCTGTATCGGCATCCACCAGCAGGGGCAGTTCCACCGCATCACGGATGCGGGCCGTGTGCTCGGCGATCTCGGCCAGGCCCATGAAGCCCTGGTCGGGCATGCCGAACCACATGTTGGTGACACCGGCCCCCGTGATGTAAATGGCCTCGAAACCCAAATCAGCCACCAACCGGGCAGAAAGCGCGTTGAAGGCGCCGGGAACCAGGAGGCCGCGCTTGGCGGCGACCCGTTGTTTCAATTGCTTGCGGGTAGACATGGTGACTCCTTGTTGATCTTGCTAAAGGTTCTGAGGGTTCTGAGGGTTCTGAGGGTTCTGAGGGTTCTGAGGGTTCTGAGGGTTCTGAACGTACTCAGAACGCATCGGCGGGGACATGTACCCAGCCGTCCATCAAAATGCGAGCGCTGCGCCCCATGACGACCTTGCGAACCGCCCAGCCGCTGTCCTGAAGCTGGACTTCGGCGCCCACCCGCAGAACACCGGAAGGGTGGCCAAACCGGACCTGTGTCCGTACCCCGCCCCCTGCTGCCAGATTGACCAGCGTTCCGGGTATGGCTGCCGCCGTGCCAATCGCCACAGCGGCGGTCCCCATCATGGCGTGGTGCAGCTTGCCCATGGATAAGGCGCGCACCAGCAGATCCACCTCTTCAGCTTCAATCCTCCGACCCGAAGCGCTCGGATGACTACGGGGCGGTGCGACAAAAGCGACCTTGGGGGTGTGCTGGCGGGAAGCGGCCTCGGCCGCAGTCCGGATCAGCCCCATGCGCAAGGCGGCGGCAACCCGGACGGCCTCGAAGCGGGCCAAAGCTTCTGCATCTTCATTGATGTCCGGACGCAGCTCGGTTCCCTCGTACCCCATATCGGCAGCATTGATGAACACGGTCGGAATGCCTGCCGAAATCAGGGTCGCCGGGAGGCTGCCCAGCCCGGCCACCTCCAGCACATCCACCCGGTTGCCGGTGGGAAACAGGGCACCGTCTGCCGCATCGGAAGGGTCCAGAAACTCCAGCACGATCTCGGCCGCCGGAAAGGTCACGCCATCCAGCTCAAAATCCCCAGTTTCCTGCACCCGCCCATCCTGCATCGGCACATGCGCCACAATGGTCTTACCGATATTGGCCTGCCAGATGCGGACCGCACACACGCCAGCCCGGGGCACCCGCTCCGGTGCCACCAGGCCCGCATGGAGTGCAAAGGCGCCCGCTGCTGTGGAAAGATTTCCGCAGTTGCCGCTCCAATCCACCAGATCCTGGCCAATGGCCACCTGGCCGTAGAGATAATCCACATCGTGATCTGGCCGGCTGCTGCGGGAGAGGATCACGCACTTGCTGGTGCTGGACGTGGCACCGCCCATCCCGTCGATATGGGCGGCATAGGGATCGGGGCTTCCGATCACCCGCTGGAACAGGCGATCCCGTGCCCGCCCGGGCACCTGGCAGGGCTCGGGCAGGTCTTCCAGACGAAAGAACACGCCCTTGCTGGTGCCGCCACGCATGTAGGTGGCAGGAATGCGGATCTGGGGCTGCGGACTCATGCCGGCACCTCCTCGCCTTCAGCCAGAAAATCCTGAGCGAAGCGCTGCAAGACCCCACCGGCTTCGTAGATGGACACTTCCTCCGCCGTATCCAAACGACAAACGACCGGCACCTCCAGGGAGGCCCCGTTCTTGCGATGAATCAACAGCGCAAGCCGGCTGCCCGGGGCCCGGGGGCCGCGCACATCGTAAGTCTCTGTCCCATCCAGGCCCAGACTCAGGCGCGTGGTGCCCGGCAGAAACTCCAGGGGCAACACCCCCATGCCGATCAGATTGGTGCGGTGGATGCGCTCAAAGCCTTCGGCAACAATGGCCTCGACCCCCGCCAGCCGCACCCCCTTGGCGGCCCAGTCCCGGGATGAACCCTGACCATAGTCGGCTCCCGCAATGATGATCAGGGGTTGCAGACGCAGCATGTAAGTCTCGATGGCCTCCCACATGCGCATCACCTGCCCTTCGGGTTCCAGCCGCGCCAGGGAACCTGGCCGGACGCTGCCATCGGGCTGGCGCACCATTTCGTTCCTGAGGGTCGGATTCGCGAAAGTGGCGCGCTGGGCTGTCATGTGGTCACCCCGATGGGTGGCGTAGGCGTTGAAATCCTCCTCCGGCACGCCCATGCGCAGGAGATACTCGCCCGCCGCCGAATCGGCCAGGATGGCGTTGGAAGGCGACAGGTGATCGGTGGTGATGTTGTCCGGCAAAATGGCCAGGGGGCGCATGCCCTGCAAGGTGCGCACTGCAGCCAGCGCCCCCTCCCAATACGGCGGACGGCGGATGTAGGTGGAGCCGGGTCGCCAGGCATAACGGGGCGACACCTGGGCCGTAGCCCCCTTCCGGGATGCAAACATGGGGGTATACACCTGCACAAACTGCTCGGGCCGGACGCAGGTGGCCACAATGGCATCCACTTCTTCATCGGAAGGCCACAGATCCTGCAGGCGGATTTCACGCCCCTCGACCACGGCCAGCACATCCTGC
>JAJTBM010000280.1 GCA_021286885.1 Rhodocyclales bacterium | reverse complement strand
GCCTTTCGGCGCAGACCGCCCGTCACCGGTGTTCCCGGTGACGGGCGGTTTTTCTTTGGGGCAGGGGACTGGGCTGGATTTACGTCTCTCCCGTTGACTTCACTAACATCGTAGTGATGTAATTGCTAACATGTTAGTGAGGACTGACAGCCATAACAAAAGACAGGAGACAAACCATGCACATCCGTAACTCCGCTTCGATTTCTGCTGAATTTTCAAACGCTTCGCTGTTCTGCAAACCCCGGTTTCTGCGCCGGGCCGCAGGCTGTGGGGTGGCCTTGCTGATGGCGGCCGGGGCCCAGGCCCAGGAAGTCACCCTCAAGATCGCCCACTTTCTGCCCTCGGCGGCGCCCACCCAGCAGCGGGTGCTCCAGCCCTGGTGCGACGATCTTAAAAAGGCCTCCGGCGGGCGCATCAACTGCCAGTTTTTCCCGGCCATGCAACTGGGCGGCACTCCGGCCCAGCTGGCCGATCAGGTCAAGAATGGCGTGGCGGATGTGGTCTGGACGGGCCCGGGCTACTCGGCGGGCCGCTTCCCGGCCATCGAGGCCTTCGAGCTGCCCTTCATGGTGAAAGACGCCACCAGCTCCAGCCGCGCCCTGTGGCAGTACTACCAGCAGAACGCCCAGCCCGAATTTGCCGTCTACAAGGTGCTGGCCTTCCATACCGACGGGGGCCAGGCCGTGCATACCGCCAAAAAGTCGGTCAAGGGGCTCACCGGCTTTACCGGCCTCAAGCTGCGTACCTCCACCCGGCTGGGGGCCAAGACCCTGGCCGCCCTGGGCGGTGCGCCGGTCGCGATGCCCCCCGCCCAGGTCACCGAAGCCATCTCCAAGGGCGTGGTGGACGGGGCCCTCGGCGCCTGGGAGCTGGTGTTCCCCACCAAGCTTTCCGAAGTCAGCAAATTCCACGCCCAGCCCGCCCCCGGCGTGGCCCACCCCACCGCCACCGTGCTCACGGTGCTGATGAACAAGCAGAAATACGATGCGCTGCCCGCTGACCTGAAGGCCGTGGTGGATAAATACAGCGGCGAGCCCCTGGTGGAGCGCTTCGGCGCGGTGTTTGACGACGAGGCCGCCAAGGCCCGCAAGCAGGTCGCCACCGCCAGCGTCGAAGAAGAATGGGCCAAGCAGGTGGGCGAGAAGGGGCTGGACGGGCGCAAGCTCATCAACGCCGCCCGCCAGCTCACCGGCACCGCCGCCGGCAAATAAAGCCCCCGATCTGCCAGGAGTTTCATCATGCATGATCCCATGGGCTTGCCCCATACCCCCCAAGAGCACGACCGGGTGGAGCACTACCTGATCCTCACCGGCAAGGCCATGGCCGTTTCCGGTGGCGTGCTGTTCGTGGCGCTGATCCTCATGTCGCTGGTGTCCATCGTCGGGCGCAAGCTCGGCTTTGGCTCGGTGAATGGCGACATCGAACTGATGCAGGCCGGCACCGCCGTGGCGGCCACCGCCTTTTTGCCCTACTGCACCCTGCTGGGCGAGCACATCAAGGTGGATTTTTTCACCGAGAACATGCGCGCCAGCCTCAAGCGCCCCATCGACGGGGTGAGTGAACTGCTCCTTGCCGCTGTGGCCGCTACCCTGGCCTGGCGCACCGTGCTGGCCGCCATTGCGGCCCGGGAGTCGGAAGAAGTCACCACCCTGGTGTCTTTGCCGGTGTGGATTCCCACCGCCCTGCTGGTGCCCGGGCTGGTGCTGATGGGCATCTGCGCCCTCTACCGGGCCTACGCCTCGTTTTTGTCCAGTCGCACACTTCCGGGAGCCCGTTAATGAGCGGAACCACCATCGGCCTGATCGGCTTTTGCTGCCTGCTCGCCATGCTGGCGATTCGGGTGCACATCTCCATCGCCATGTTTATCACCGGCGCGGGGGTTTATCTGGTCATCAACCACGGCGAAAGTGCCGGCTTGTTGTACACCCTCAACAACCTGGTGTATGCGCGGGTGTCCAACTATGACCTGGCAGTCATCCCGCTGTTTATTCTGATGGGCCAGTTTGCCACCCATGGCGGCTTGTCCAAGGCCCTGTTCCGGGCGGCGGGCACCCTCATCGGCCACTGGCGCGGCGGGCTCGCCATGGCGGCCACGGCGGCCTGCGCCGCGTTTGGGGCCATCTGCGGCTCATCCCTCGCCACTGCCGCCACCATGGGCCAGGTGGCCCTGCCGGAGCTGCGCAGCCACGGCTATTCGGGGCGCCTCGCCACCGCCACCCTGGCCGCCAGCGGTACCCTGGGCATCCTGATTCCGCCCTCGGTGCCCCTGGTGATCTACGCGGTGCTGACCCAGGAATCCATCGGCAAGCTGTTTGTGGCCGCCGTGGTGCCCGGCATCATCGCGGCCCTGGGCTACCTGCTGGTGATCGGCCTCATCGTGCGTCAGGATGCCAAGGCCGGCCCCGCCGCCGAGAAGGTGCCCTTTGCCGAGATGATCCGCGCCCAGGTGCGCATCATCCCGGTGCTGATGGTCTTTTTGGTGGTGATCGTGGGCATCTACGACGGCTGGGCCAACCCCACCGAAGCCGCCTCGATTGGCGCCGCCGCCTGCGGGGTGATCGCGCTGCTTTCTGGCGGGCTGCGCCTGCGCGGTTTTCTGGACAGCATCTACGGCACCGCCCACGCCACCGGCATGATTTTCATGGTGCTGATCGGCGCCGACCTGCTCAACTCCAGCCTCGCCCTTTCCCAGATGCCCACCGAGCTGGCCGCCTGGGTGCGGGACAGCGGCCTGCCGCCGCTTCTGGTGCTGGCTTCGATCCTGCTCATCTACATCCTGCTCGGCTGCGTGATGGACTCCCTGGCCATGATCCTGCTCACCATCCCCATTTTTTACCCCATGGTGATGGGCCTGGATTTCTTCGGGATGAGCGTTGAAGACAAGTCGGTCTGGTTCGGCATCCTGGCCCTGATGGTGGTGGAGATTGGCCTGGTGCACCCGCCCGTGGGCATGAACCTCTACGTGATCAACAAGCTCGCCAAGGATGTCCCCATGAAAGACACCGCCTTCGGGGTGATGCCCTTCCTGGCCTCCGACTTCCTGCGCATCGTCGGCCTCGTGTTCTTCCCCGGCCTGTGTCTGGGGCTGGTGCACGTGCTGGGCTGAAGATCGTCCCCGGCCCTGGGCAAACGCCCCTCGCAGGTCTTACCATCAAGCCCCCACGGTCGCACCCGGCGCCCGTGGGGGCGCGGTCTTGAAAGGATGAAACATGGCGAGCGATGCAGGCCCCTGGCCGGATCAGGATCAAGCCCCGGCCTTTGGCGGTCACGCTTGGCTGGAAGCGGTAAGTGCCGGTTTTCTGCCCCTGGAGGTGCAGCCCTGGCGCCCCCGGGAATTCTGGGGCCGGATCAGCACCCGCGAACTGGGCCCCGCCCGGGTCGCCCTGGTCAGCAGCCAGGCCCACACGGTGCGCCGCACCGCCCCCCTCGCGGCCCGCTCCGAGCACAACTACCTCAAGGCCCTGTGGATGGTGGAAGGCCGCTGCCAAGTGGAGCAGGGCGCCCACCAATCCCTGCTGGAAGCCGGCCAGTGGGCGGTGTATGAAACCGGCCGCCCCTACTCGATCCAGTTTGCCGACTGGCAGCCCGCCGCGGCCGCCATCGCCGCCCACGACGCCCGCTTCGCCGTCGCCCTGCTGCCCATGGAGCTGTGCGCCGACTGGTGCAGCCTGGGCCAGCACCTGTGCGCCCAGGCCCTGGGCCCCGATCCGGCCTCCCGGGGCGCTTTTCACACCCTGATTTCTGCCTTTGAGCACGCCCTGGGCGCCAGCGCCGCCGGCTTCGACGCCCTGGGCCGGGCCACCGCCCTACTGGTGGCCGAATCCCTGCGCATCCACGGAGCCCCCCAACTCGCGCCCGACCGCCACGCCCGCCGCCTCCAGGACGCCCACCGCCTCGTCGAACGCCACCTCGCAGACCCCGACTTCGGCCCCCAGGCCCTGGCCGAGGGGCTCCATCTTTCGCTACGCTCGGTCTACGCCCTGTTCCGCACCCAAGGCACCAGCCCGGTCGCCTTCATCCAACACATCCGCCTAGAACACTGCCGCCGCGCCCTCACCAACCCGGCCCTCGCCACCCGCAGCATCACCGAAATCGCCCTGGCCCACGGTTTTGCCGACAGTGCGCACTTCAGCCGGCTGTTCAAGGCCCGGTATGGGGTGACGCCGAGGGGGTGGAGGGGGGATGCCTGTCGGGGGCTGGGGGATTAATAACAAAGCATCCGCTGGAATGATGGGTTAGGGCGAATTGATGGGAGCCGTGGCTAACTCGGGAGAAAGGCAAAACCGCCAGGGCTGAACGCTTGATCTGTTTGCGGGCTGGGTTCAGGGCTGAAAGTGCGTGCCCTCACCCCCGGCCCCTCTCCCTCGGGAGAGGGGTGAACGACACGGGGCGTTGGTTTGCAGCCTAAGCCCCTCTGCTTTTGTGGAGAACGGCTCTGGGCGTTGATCTACGACGTAAGCCCCTCTACCTCTGGGAGAGCAACTGTGTTTGAAATCGAGCCATTTTCACGCCTTTTCAGGCTGTGTA
>JAJTBM010000279.1 GCA_021286885.1 Rhodocyclales bacterium | reverse complement strand
ACCCGACCTATCCCTACCAATCCCACGAAAAAAAATCCCCGCCCTCCGGAAGCATCCGGAGCTGCGGGGACAATCTAAGTCACAACGCTTAGAGGGAAGAGATACAGGGAGAACTTACAACACAACTTCGAACGCAACTTCGAATACAACTTCGAATACAAGCTCGCAACTTCAAACACTGCTTCCCGGATGCCCCGCCCACACCGCAGCGGGCACCATCACTTCGCCGCGCATGATGAGGCGGGCAGTGCGCAGCAGGGCGGCGCGGCGCACGTCCTGGGGGTTGGCCGGGTCGGTTTCCAGCGCCACCGAGAATTCGCCGGTCGGGTGTTCCACCGAAATGGTCTGCACCTGGCCCCCCGGCGTGGTGGCGATGCCTTCGGTCACCGAGCCTTCCAGCACGCAGGCAGTGGCCACCGTGACCGCAGCCAGCACGCCAATCGCGTCGTGGCAGACATGGGGGATGAAGCTGCGGGTGGTGATGCTGCCGCCGCTGCGGGGCGGGGCGATCAGGGTCATCTTGGGGTAATTCTTGCTGCTCACATCGCCCAGGCCCATGGCGTGGCCGCAGGCAATGCGCAACCGCTCGATGCGCGCCTTGAGCTCAAGATCAGCGTTCAGATCAGCCACACTCTCATAGCCGGTACGGCCCACCGCCTCGGCGCGGAAAATCACCAGGGGCATGCCGTTGTCGATGCAGGTGACCTCCACCCCATCGATCACGTCCTTCACCTGGCCGGTGGGCAGCAGGCCGGAACACACCGAGCCGGCGGTATCCAGAAAGTTGATGGTGATGGGCGCCGAGCTGCCCGGCACCCCGTCGATGCGGGCATCGCCGGCGTATTCCACCTGGCCGCCCGGGGTCTGGACGGTGATGTCGCAGGCCATGTCGGTATTCAGGGTCAGCACCCGGAAGGTGCTCTCGGACCCCTGGGCGGCCACCAGGCCGGCTTCCAGGGCGAAGGGCACCACGGCGGCGAGCATGTTGCCGCAGTTGGGGGTGGTATCCACCGTGTCCTTGTCGGGCTGGAGCTGGGCGAACAGGAATTCCAGATCCACCCCCTCCCGGCTGGAGCGGGAGACGATGCCGACTTTGCTGGTCAGCGGGTGGGCGCCGCCCAGGCCATCGATCTGGCGCCGGTCGGGAGAGCCCATCACCGCCAGCAGCACCTGATCCCGGGTGGGCAGGTCGGCAGGCAGATCCGCAGCGTTGAAGAACGGCCCCCGGGAGGTGCCACCACGCATGAAACAGGTTTTGATTGGCGTTTGCATGGGCGCCATTGTTGCCCGCCCCGCCCCCCGGAAAAAGCGCATGGAAGCGCTAGCAGCTATGCCGGTTTGTGATACCTTGCCGCTCTCCTCTTCCCTGGCCGGCCGCCCGGCCTTGCATCCATGGATCTGAAACAACTGGAATATTTTGTCCGGGTCGCGGAGCTCGGCAGCTTCACCCGCGCCTCCATCGTGCTGGACGTGGCTCAACCCGCCCTGCGCCGCCAGATCCGCAGCCTGGAAGTGGAGCTACGCCAGAATCTGCTGATCCGCAACGGGCGTGGCGTCACCCTCACCGAGGCGGGCAAGGTGCTACTGGAACACAGCCGGGGCATCCTGCATCAGGTGGAGCGGGCCAAGGAAGAACTGGGCCGGGTGCGCAACGCCCTGGCGGGGCGCGTCGCCCTGGGGCTGCCCCCCAGCCTGTCCCGGGTGCTCACCCTGCCCCTTACCCGGGTGTTCCGGGAACGGATGCCCGATGCAGCCCTGTGCATCCGGGAAGGGCTGTCCACCACCATGCTCGAATCCCTCCAGTCGGGCCGGCTCGACATCGCGCTGGTGCATAACGCCGCCCCCACCCCCGACATCGAAACCCAGCCCCTCATGGACGAGGAATTGTTTGTGGTGACCCGGGATCAGGGCGCCCTCACCCACCCCCACACCCTGGCCGAGCTGGCCGGGCTGCCCCTGATCATCCCCAGCCGGCCCAACGCGATCCGGATGCTGGTGGAAACCGAAATGGCCCGGGCCGGCCTGCGCCCGCGCATTGAGCTGGAAATCGACGCCGTTTCGGCCATCCTCGATCTGGTGGCCGAAGGGGCCGGTGTGGCTGTGCTGGGCCGCCAGGCCATCCACACGTCCAACCGCCCCCTGCTACTCCAGGCCCATCCCCTCAGCCCGGCGCTCTACAGCCAGCTCAGCATCGCTGTCAGCGCCCAACGCCCGGCCACCCTCACCCAGCAGGCGGTGATCGGGCTGATACGGGAACTGGTGGGGGGCTCTGGGGAAGGCTGACAACGCCTTCGCCCATAAAGCTGCACGCAAGGAAGGGCAAGCACGCGACGGCTTGCTGCCGGGTAATGGCCCATACTGGCCCAGTATGCCCACCACACCTGCAGCACACCCAAATTCAGAGCACACGGGCCTGCGTCAGCAACCAGTCATGCAGATCACGCATCGCGTGCGTATGCGGACGGGACTTCAGCCAAGTCAGCCAGTACTGACCGGTCGACACCGTGGTAGCAAAAGGCTGCACTAGCAGGCCTTCGCGCATGTGGCATTCAAACATCGACACCGGCAGCAGGGCCACGCCCATGCCTTGCATCGCCACCTGGGCCATGGCAAGCGAGGAATCGAACACCGGGCCATGGATCAAAGGATCAGGCAGCCCGGCCGCTGCGAACCAGCGTGTCCACTCGTCTGCACGATAGGAACGCAGCAATTCACAGCCGAGCAGGTCGGCAGGTGTTGTCAGCGCGGCCGCCAGACGTGGCGCACACAGGGGCGCCATGTCTGCCTCCATTAACAGTGCAGCGCCCATGCCACGCCACGCGCCGTCACCAAAACGGATGGCGAAATCCAGCCCCTCAGCCGTGAGATCGACACGGTTGTTGTGGGTAAAAACGCGCAGATCGATAAAGGGATGGGCCTGACGGAACGCCGCCAGACGCGGCATCAACCAGCCGACGGCAAAGGTGCCAACCACGGCCAGATTGAGCACTTCACGCATACGCCCGCCCTCGAACTGCTGCACCACCGAGGCGAGGCGTCCGAACGCATCAGACAGGGCCGGCAACAAAGCCTGCCCCTCATCGGTCAGCACCAACCCACGCGGCAGGCGCCGGAACAGTTTCATGGCCAGTCGCGCCTCCAGGTTTTTGACCTGCTGGCTCACTGCGGCTTGCGTCACGTTGAGCTCCTGCGCCGCCAGGGTGAAGCTCAGGTGGCGGGCCGAGGCCTCAAAAGCGCGCAAGGCGTTGAGGGGGATATTCATGCGCGCATTGTCGGCCACAAGAGATAGATTTTCTAGTGCTAAACGCTCGAAATCCTCGTTTGAAGCCCTGACCTGCACAACTTTATGATACGCCGTCCAAGCCTAACGGAGTCCCTTCCATGAATCGTCGTCACTTCCTGATCATGAGCAGCCTAAGTCTCGCAGCTGCGCCACTTTCGGCACATGCCCGGCAAGCGCACCAGCTACATGCCATCTGCCGGGAACTGGAGCGCCAAAGCGGTGGACGCCTCGGTGTGTATCTGTACGATGGGCGCGCCAGCACAAAAAATGAACAAGAATTTCTTTACAACGGCGAGACCCGCTTTCCCATGTGCAGTATCTTCAAATGGCTGCTGGCCGCAGCCGTGCTGCGCCGGGTGGAATCCGGGCAGGACAGGCTAGATCGCAAGCTACGCTTCAGCCGCCAAGACTTGCTGGAGTACTCCCCTACGACCGAAGCCCATGCCGACGGCCCCGGCATGAGCCTTGCCCAATTGTGCGAAGGTGCCGTGGCCGACAGCGACAACACGGCAGCAAACCTTCTGCTCGATGCACTGGGCGGGCTGCCCGAATTCAATGCTTTCCTCCGCGCCCAAGGCGATTCAGTGACCCGCCTCGACCGCCTGGAGCCGATGCTCAACGAAGCCCGCCCGGGGGATCCACGTGATACCAGCACCCCAGCAGCGATGGGAGCAAACCTGCGTCGCCTGCTGCTGGGAGATGGACTCAGCCCCGCCTCGCGTCAGCAACTGAAGGACTGGATGCTCTCCACCCGCACGAGTGGCGCACGCCTACGCGCCGATCTAGAGACAGGCTGGCAACTGGCCGATAAGACCGGCACCGGAGGCAATGGCACCACCAATGATGTCGGTATTTACTGGACACCCACTGGAGAACCGATAGTGCTGTGCGTCTTTCTGACCGCCGCACTCAGCGACCGGGCCGCACAGTCAGCCACAATTGCCGCCATCGGCCGAGCTGCTCGCGCATCAGCCTGATACCAAGAACCAAGACAGATTCAGCCGTGTTGTGTGACCACCCTTTTCATACCCTCCAACACGCTTATCTCCAGGCTGCAATCGCTCAAAAAAATCCCGGCACCTGGGCCGGGATCAAAGCTTCATGCAGAACGCAAAAACTGATGTCAGTGCTGGGTAGCCAGATAGGCGATCAGGTCGGCCCGCTCGGCGGCGTTTTCCAGGCCGTCGTACTTCATCTTGCCCCCCACCACAAACTTGCGCGGGTTGGTGATGTAGGGGTCGAGCTTATCG
>JAJTBM010000278.1 GCA_021286885.1 Rhodocyclales bacterium | reverse complement strand
CCCCAGGTGGGCGCCAGCGCAATCTTGGTGGCCTGGGGCAGGATCACATGCCAGAAGGTGGCAAGCCGCCCCATGCCCAGGGCCTCGGCGGCCTCCCACTGGCCCGGATCGACGGCCAGCAGGGAGGCGCGGAAAATTTCGCTCAGGTAGGCGCCGTTACATAGGGCCAGGGCTGCGATGCCGGCAGGAATCGCGTCCGGGATGGGCCCCAGCTGGGGCAGGCCCAGGTAGATGAGCAGCAACTGCACCAGCAGCGGGGTACCCCGGAAGAAGGAGTTGTAGAAGGTCGCCAGCCCGAAAGCCAGGGGGTTGGACGAGAGCTTGCCCAGGGCCGCTGCCAGCCCAAAGAGCACCGCCAGGGCCATCGCCCCAATGCTGACCAGCACCGTGAGGGGCACGCCCTGGAGCTGCTCCTCAGCGTTCAGCTCCAGCCCGAGCAGGGGTTCCAGCTTCTCGCGGATCACCAGAAAATCCAGGTCGAAGTGGCCCACAAAAACCCCGAACAGGCCCAGCAGGCCCAGCCAGACCAGGCCCACCTGACACTTGAAGGCGGAGGTGTCTTTTTTGTACGACGCAGATACCCAACTCATTTTTGTATCGAACCGGCGTCCTGCTTACTTGGCGGCGGGGCTGGTGGCGGGCACCCCGATCCATTTCTTGGTGAGGCGGTCGATGCTGCCATCGGCCTTCAGCTCGGCAAACACGGCCTGGATCTTCTGCTTCCATTCCGCATCGCCCTTATCCACCACAATCCAGTTCTCTTCGTTGTAGAGGGGTTCGCCCACGATCTGGAACTTGCCCGGCACCTTGCTCATCCGGAAGCGGGCCGCGCCCATGTTGGACACCACCGCGTCGATACGCTTGCCGGCGCCCAGGGCCAGATCCTGATAGGCCAGGTCTTCGCTGGAATAGGGGGCGATGCGTACCTTCTCGAAGGGATAGTTCACCTTGCGGGAACTGAAGATGCCCATTTCCAGATCCCGCTGGAGGTAGCGCTCATAAGAGGAGCCCTGCTCCACCCCGATGCGCTTACCGTTGATGTCGGCAGCCTTCTTCAGCTCGGTGTTGCCCACCGAAGTCACCACCACGGTGGGGGAGTCGTAGTAGGCGGTCACGAAGTCCAGCACCCGGGCGCGCTTCTGGTCGGGGGTCATGGAGCAGATGCACACGTCCCAGCGGCCCCGCCAGTTGCCAGCGGTCACCACTTCCCAGGAGGGGGTCTCGAAGCGCAGGGTCACGCCCAGGCGCTGGGCCACCAGCTTGGCCAGTTCCACATCCAGGCCATCCATCTGGTTCTTGTCGTTCATGAACGAGAACGGGGGGTAGCTGCCATCGGCCACCACCACCACGGTCTTGCGGGCCATGACCCGATCCAGGGTGGCACCCGCCCAGGCGGTGTTGATCCCGGCCATCAGGCCCAGCCCGGCCAGGGCCAGACCCATCAGCGTGTTTTTCATTTTCATCATGATCACAGCACACCCGCCATGCGGGCCTTGTAAAGTTGTTCGATATGTTCAGGGCCGATGCCGCAGCAACCGCCAATGATGTCCGCCCCCCGCGCCCGCCAGCTGCGGGCCCAGTTCACGTACAGCGCAGGCGTGAGATCGGCGCGGATTTCGTCCAGGCCCGAATTGGCTTCTGCATCCTTGGGCTGGGGCGGGAAGGCGTTGGCGTACACGCCCACCTGCACCGCTGCGGCCTGGCTGCGGAAAAAATCCACCGCCACATCCACCGCCGCGGCCATCACTTCGGGCTGGCTGCAGTTGAACAGCATGGCGCGGGCGCCCAGGGCCAGGGCCGCCCGGGCTGCATCGGCCACCAACTCACCGGAGCGCAGGCGCGGCTGAGCGTCGGCGCAGCCCTCGTCCTGCAGGGTGAAGGAGAGCCACAGGGGCTTATCGTCGTGGCCGAGCACGTCGCGCACCAGTTGGGCTTCTTCAATGGCGCTCAGGGTTTCGGCCTGCCAGTGGTCCACCTGGGCGCGCAGACCGCGCACCAGGGGGGCCAGCACCCGCCGCCCCTCCTCCGCCCGAAACAGGTCGGGCCGATAAGAACCGCAAGACGGCGGCAGGGAGCCGGCCACCGCCACCGGGCGTCCGGCCTGGCGCTTGACGCCCTGGGCCAGTTCGCCAGCCAGGGTGGCCAGGGCTTCGGCCTGGGCCACAAAGCGTTCTTCACCAATGTGGAAGGGCACCAGCGCATAGCTGTTGGTGGTGATCACGTCCGCCCCGGCCTGCACATAGGCGGCATGGACCTGACTCACAAAATGCGGCGCTTCAATCAGGGCCAGGGCCGACCATTCGGGCTGGCGGAACGGCGCACCCATCCGGGCCAGTTCCCGACCCGTCCCGCCATCCAGCAACATCAGGGCACTCACGCAAACTCCTCGCTGCAAAAACAAACGGCACAGCCCAGCGCTGTGCCGACCAGAAACCTGAACCGGGAGCAAATCCACAGAATTTCGCCCCCCGGAATACCCGAAACACATCCAAAACAAATGTTTCAGGAAAACCGAAGGGGCGGGAGTATAGCAGGCGGCCGCAGAATGGGCCTCCTTAGGGTTAACCGCAGACGCAGGCCAGAGGCACGCCGCAAGTGAGGGCCAGATCAGCCCTGGGCCCAGCGCCCGGCGGCGGCATCATCGGCCTCCCGGGCATCCACCCACTGGCCGCCCTGGGGGGTGTCTTCCTTCTTCCAGAAGGGGGCGCGGGTCTTGAGGTAATCCATGATGAATTCGCAGGCGGCGAAGGCATCGCCCCGGTGGGGGCTGGCCACCCCGACAAACACGATCTGCTGGCCCGGCAGCAGGCGGCCATAGCGATGGATGATGCGCGTCCCCAGCAGGGTCCAGCGCTGACCGGCCTCGGCCTCGATGGCGGCGAGGGCTTTTTCGGTCATCCCGGGATAATGCTCCAAGGTCATGGCCTGGACGCTGTCGCCGCTCCCGGCCAGCTTGTCGGCCCGCACCAGCCCGACGAAGGTAGCCACCGCGCCCACGTCGTCGCGCCCGGCAGACAGGGCGGCGATTTCGGCGCCCGTATCAAAATCAGCTTCCTGCACGCTCACGCTCATGGATGCACCTCAGCCGCCGGTCACGGGGGGAAAGAAAGCCACTTCATCCCGGTCGGCCACGGGGGCCTCGGGCCCCACCATGTCTTGATTGACGGCGGCACGCACATTGCGCCCCTCGCCCAGGGCTTCCCAGACGCCCCCCCGGCTCGCCAAGTGGCTACGCAGGGCGCCCACGCTGCTGATGTCGGCAGGCAGGGTCAGGGTTTCATGGGAATAGCCCAGGGTTTCCCGCAGGCTGGCGAAATACAGAACTTTGATGCTCATGGAAAAAACTCGCAAACGCTCAAACGTTGGATGCAAAACGGCGCCCCGCAGACCTCGGCTCAGGCCCGGGCTTCCAGGCCCAGATGGGCGAGGATGAAATCCGCCACCTGAACGGGCTGGTTCAGATCCAGCCAGGGCAGCCCCGCCGCCAGGGGCGCATCGCTGGCAATGGCCACGATGGACGGGTTGTCCGGGTGGAGCAGCGGACGGCCATGGCTCGGACGATGGATTTCAAGCTTGGGCATGGGGTAATGCTTGAAGCCCTCCACCAGCACCAGATCACAGGGGCTGAGAATCTGGAGCTGGGCCGCCAGATCGGGCTCAGGAGCGCCGCGCAGCTCGTGCATGAGCACCCAGCGCTGGTCTGAGATGAGCAGCACCTCTTCGGCACCAGCTTCCCGGTGGCGCCAGGAATCCTTGCCCGGCTTGTCCACATCAAAGTGGTGATGGGTGTGCTTGATGACCGACACCTTGAGCCCCCGGGCGCGCAGCACGGGGATCAGTTGCTCGATCAGGGTCGTTTTGCCAGAACCGGAATAGCCGGCGAATCCAAAAACTTTCATGGGCCTGCGGTCCGTGGTGGGCGGGGGCCAAGCCCCGGTAACGGGGGCGATTGTACCCGGGCGGGCGCCCCGCGCCCTATCCAAACTCAAGGCAGACGCAGTTTGGCGCCCCCAGATCAGGCCAGCAGCTCGACCGGCATCCCCACCTCCAGCACACCACTGCCCCGGGCCACCAGGTTCTGGCCAAAGATCACCCCAGCAGGGGTTTTGCGATAAGTGGCGAGGGTGCGCAGGGGCTCCTGATCGGGGCTCTTGCGGCCGGTTTCCGGATCGACGGTGGTGAACACGCAGCGCTCGCAGGGCTTGGCCACCTCGAACTCGACACCACCAATGCGCAGCCGCTTCCAGTCATCCTCCGCCCAAGCCGGCGCACCACTCACCACCAGATTGGGGCGGAAGCGCTCCATGGCCATGGGGCGGCCAATGCGCCCCGACAATTCATCCAGCGAGGCCTGATTGGCCAGCAGCAGCGGGAAACCATCCGCAAAACTCACGGGCACCTGATCGTCAATCCTGAGCCGGCGGGTGGGCTGGGAGCCCGTCCACATCAGCCGGCAGGGGCGGCCCAGAAAGTCGGAGATCCATTCGTCTGCCGCTTCGGCCCCCACCCAGGCCTGGAACTGGTCTTTCCAGACC
>JAJTBM010000277.1 GCA_021286885.1 Rhodocyclales bacterium | reverse complement strand
GCTTCGAGAAGCAACTGCCCGTGGGCCACGAGTACATCGAAACCTTCCACACATACCGGGACGACGTGCTCGGTGCCAACCGCATCACTGTGGTGGTGAAAGCGCGCCAGGGCAGCATCTGGAGCGCCCCCGCCCTGACCCGGCTATATGAAGTCACCCAGGCGGTGATGTTCATGCCCCACGTCTCGCGCCTGGGCGTGCAGTCTCTGTGGACGCCCAACAGCTTTGTTAACGAGATCACCGAAGACGGCTTCCGGGCCGAGCCCATCATCGACGGCACCGTGACCCCCGCCAGCCTGGACGCCGACACCATCGCCCACATCCAGCGCGCCACCAGCCAGGGCGGTTTTGTGGGCACCCTGGTGTCCCGCGACCAGACCAGCGCGATGATTACCGCCGAGCTCAACGAGGTGGACGCCGACGGCAACAAGATCGACTACATCGAATACAACCACCTGCTCGAAAGCCAGCTCCGGGCCAAGTTTGAAGACGCCAACTTCGAAGTCCAGATCATCGGCTTTGCCAAGCAGATCGGCGATATTGCCGATGGCGCCAAGGGCGTGCTGGTGTTCTGCGCGGTCGCCCTGGTGCTCACCGCCCTGGCCGTGTACTGGTACTGCCACTCGGTGCGCTTCACCATCCTGCCGGTGTTTTGTTCCCTCACATCGCTGATCTGGCAGTTTGGCACCCTGCGCCTGCTCGGTTACGGGCTGGACCCGCTCGCCGTGCTGGTGCCGTTTTTGGTGTTTGCGATTGGCGTGTCCCACGGGGTGCAGCAGATCAACTTCATCGTGCGCGAGCTGGCCCACGGCAAGAGCACCGAAGAAGCCGCCCGGCGCAGCTTCAGCGGCCTGCTGGTGCCCGGCACCCTGGCGCTGGTGACGGCGTTTGTCTCCTTCGTCACCCTGGTGCTGATCCCCATCCCCATGGTGCGCGAGCTGGCCATCACCGCCTCCATCGGCGTGGCCTACAAGATCCTGACCAATCTTGTGATGCTGCCCCTGGCCGCATCCCTGTTCAGCTTCAGCAAGGAATACGCCGACAAGGCCATGCTCAAGCGCGAGAAGCGCGCCGGCTGGCTGCGTGGCCTGGCCCGCCTGGCCGAACCGGGCCGCGCCGCCATCGTGCTGCTGGTGACGGCGAGCGTGTTTGGCGTCTCGGTGTGGCAGAGCAGCGACCGGGTGGTGGGCACCCTGGAGCCGGGCGCCCCCGAACTGCGCCAGGACGCCCGCTTCAACCAAGACGCCGTAGCCATCTCGCAAAACTACGATACCGGCCTCGACTGGCTCACCGTGGTGTTTGAAACCGAACTCCCCGACGCCTGCGAGAACACCGCCATCGGCAGCTACCAGGACGGGTTTGTGAACCGGATGCGCCACGTGGAAGGCGTCATGTCCATCAGCGCCTTCTCCAGCCAGCTGCGCACCTACAGCGAGGGCTACAACGAAGGCAATCCCAAGATGAACGTGGTTCCCGCCGATCCGGGCAATTATTCCGGGCTGGCGGTGGAGGTGGGCCGGATGCGCGGCTACATGCGCAAGGATTGCAGCATGACCGCCGTCCATCTTTTCCTGACCGACCACAAGGCCGTCACCATCAACCGCATCATCGACGCGGTGAAGGACTACCGCCGCGCCCAGCCCCTGGCCGGCGTCAGCATCCGCCTTGCCGCCGGCAACGCGGGCGTGCTCGCCGCCGTGAATGAAGAAGTCGAACACAGCGAGCTGCCCATGATGCTCTATGTGTACGGCGCCATCGTGCTGCTGGTGTTCATGGTGTATCGCGACTTCCGCGCCGTGATCGCCTGCTGCCTGCCCCTCACGGTGGGCACCTTCATCGGCTACTGGTTCATGAAGGAACTCCAGATCGGCCTCACGGTGGCCACCCTGCCGGTGATGGTGCTGGCGGTAGGCATCGGCGTGGATTACGCCTTCTACATCTACAACCGGCTCCAGTTCCACCTGGCCCACGGCCAGCCCATCGTGAAGGCGGTCGAACACGCCATCATGGAAGTGGGCATGGCCACCATCTTCACCGCCATCACCCTCGCGGTGGGCGTGGCCACCTGGTCTTTCTCGGCCCTCAAGTTCCAGGCCGACATGGGCAAGCTGCTGGCCTTCATGTTCATCGTCAATCTGATCATGGCCATGACCGCGCTCCCCGCCCTGGCCGTCTGGATGGACAAGATTTTCCCGCGCCGGAGCCCCGTCAAGGCCCCCGGCATTCTGGACCACTAAGCATCAAGAGGCGCTTTCATCATGCTTAAACCCCTCCGAGCCCATCTGCACGCCTCCCGGCTGGGCATCCGGCGCCAGCGGGACGCCCTGATCCTCGCCCTGTTTGGCATGGGTGGTCTGGCCCACGCCGCCCCCGAAGCCCCCGCGCCCGCCGGGCAGAGCGCCCTAGCCTCGCCCTTCGCCAGCCAGCAACTGATCCAGGCCGCCACCCGCGCCGGCCAGCGCATCGTGGCGGTGGGCGACCAAGGCGCCGTGATCTACTCCGACGACGAAGGCAAAAGCTTCCGCCAAGCCCGTCAGGTGCCGGTGCGCACCATGCTCAACGCCGTCTGGTTCATCGACCACCTGCGCGGCTGGGCGGTGGGCCACCGGGGCGTGATCCTCGCCACCACCGACGGCGGCGAAACCTGGAGCCTCCAGCGCCAGGATCTCAAGGCCGATCAGCCCCTGTTTTCGGTGTACTTCAAGGATAAGCAGGAAGGCTGGGCCTGCGGCCTGTGGTCGCTCCTGCTCCACACCCAGGACGGCGGCCAGCACTGGTCGCCGGTCGAACTCCCCACCGTTAACGGCAAACGCGCCGACCGCAACCTCTACAGCCTGTTCGCCAGCCCCAAGGGCCCGCTTTACGTAGCGGCAGAGCAGGGCAAGGTACTGCGCTCCAGCGACGGCGGCAAAACCTGGGACACCCTGGATACCGGCAGCCGCGCCTCCTTCTGGGCCGGCCTCAGCCTCGCCGACGGCAGCCTGATCATCGGCGGCCTGCGCGGCGCCCTCTACCGCAGCACCGACGGCGGCGAACACTGGAGCCCCCTGGAGAGCAAAACCCTCAGCTCCATCACCAGCCTCACCCAGGGCCCCGACACCATCCACGCCACCGCCCTCGATGGCGTCACCCTCACCAGCCCCGACGGCCAGCACTTCGAGGCCCACCAACGCCCCGACCGCCAGACCCTCACCGCCCTCATCCCCCGCCCCCAGGCCGCCCCGCTGCTGTTCTCCCGCGAAGGCGTCCTCCCCCCCGAACCCGCCCGCCAGGGCAGGTAGCTACAGCGCATGTAGTTTTCCCCTGTCGTCTCCCGCTGCCCCGTCCTCCCCTCCACCCTTTCGGGTGCCCGTGGGGCAGCGCCCTTCACGCCCTCCAGCCCTTTTTGGGGTGGGGGGTGTTTTTTTGGGGGAAGGGTGCAGCGGCTAGAGCACAAATCCCAATCTGCTAGAATGGTTTGTGGCCTCGGTAGTCATGGACGATGGTTCCGGCTAGAGCACAAATCCCAATCTGCTAGAATCGCTGCGCCGCCTGTTCCGACTGTAACTGTGTTCCGGCTAGAGCACAAATCCCAATCTGCTAGAATCTAACCCCGGCAAGTCTTTGATAATAAAAAGATTGTCGGGGTTTTTCTTGCAAAAAATCATCATCAAAACAGGTCAAACTGGTCTTGGGGCGCGGGTGGTGGCTGTTGCTGCCGGCCATAAAACGTGATGATGCGCTCGTACTGCTTGTCGGTGAGTTGCACAATGTTGACCTTTCCGCCCTCGGGCAGGCAGGCCCGCACCCGGTTGGTGTAGGTTTCCAGCTGGGTCTGGCTGGTGCACAGGCGCATATACACCGAAAGCTGGGACATGCTGAAGCCCATGTCCAGCAATGCATGCCTGAAATCGGCGGCGGCCTTGCGCTCGGCTTTTTCAAGCACGGGCAAGTCAAACAGTACCATCATCCACATGATTCTGTACCCTGTAAGCATGGTGTCACCCCGTGGTGGCCAGTTCCAGCGGAATGCCGGGCAGGGGGAGATCCAGTTTTTCCCGCTCGCCCAAATAGATCTGGGCGAGGGAAACGCTCAAACGCTGAAGGCAGACCATGATGGGCGTGGCGCCCGCCGTGGTCTGCATGTCGGCGTACATGGTCTTGACCAGATGGCGCTTGGTGTCGGGGGTCAGCTCGGTTTGAGCCTGGCGCCATTGTTGCCAGACCTGCAAATCCACCATCGGGCGAAAAGGCTCCATCAAATCATCCACTAGCCGCATCGGGTTGTTTTCGTTGCGGTGATGGAGGGCTGGAGTGGGGTGCAGCCCGGCGGCGATCACGGCCCGGGCGGTGCTGGCCCGCAGAATGGTGTAGCCATAGTTGAGCAGGGCATTCAGCCCTGCTGCATTCTGGTCGCGGCGAAAATTGTCGCCAAACAGCAGGCCCCAGTATTTGCGGGCCCCCTGGGCTTCCAGATTGTCCGGGTCGCCGGCCTTGACCTTGCGGATCAGGCTGGCAACCGGGGCGTGGGGGGCGCCCACGGCCTCCAGGACGGATGCCTGTTGCTGGAGCTTGGCCCGGATC
>JAJTBM010000276.1 GCA_021286885.1 Rhodocyclales bacterium | reverse complement strand
CATCAGGGCTTCGAGGCGGCCCTGGGCGATTTCGGCCTGGTAGGGGGTGTAGGCGGTGTACCAGCCCGGGTTCTCGGTCACATTGCGCAGGATGACCTTGGGGGTGATGGTGTCGTAGTAGCCCAGGCCGATCAGGGACTTCTTCAGCACGTTCTTGCTGGCAATGGCCTTCAACTGGGCCAGGGCCACATGCTCGGCGGTGGGTTCGCCCAGGGCCAGGGGGGCAGCCAGGCGGATGCCGGCGGGCACGGTCTGGTTGATCAGGGTGTCGATGGAATCAACGCCCAGGGTCTCCAGCATGGCGGGCAGCTCGCCCTCGCAGGGGCCCAGGTGGCGGCGCAGGAAGTCATCGCTCTGTTCCAGGGCGGCGAGCGGTGCGGAAAGAAGGGTGTTCGGCATGGGTGTGAAACTCGGGAAAATCGGGGGTGCGCCGCAAGGGCGCAGGCGGCCCGAAAAGCGCGGGGAAGGTGCAGCGATGCGGGGGGGAGCGCCAGGCTCACCCCCGCGTCAGGCCCCCCAGGCGGGGGCCGGGGGCATCAGATGGCGGCTTCGTAGCCGGCGGCATCCAGCAGGCCGTTGACGGCATTGGCGTCGGCGGGCTTGATCTTGAACAGCCAAGCGCCGTAGGCGTCTTCGTTCACGCCTTCGGGGGCGTTCACGGCTTCTTCGTTGTTGGCGATCACTTCGCCCGCCACGGGGGCGTAGATGTCGGAAGCCGCCTTCACGGATTCGATCACGGCCACGGACTCACCGGCTTCGACCACACGGCCAGCTTCGGGCAGTTCGAGGAAGACCACGTCACCCAGGGCTTGCTGGGCGTGGTCGGTCACGCCCACGGTCAGGGTGCCATCGGCTTCGACGCGGACCCATTCATGGGAGGTGGTGTAACGCAGTTCGGCGGGAATGTTGCTCATCGTGAAATCCTTTTGACTTGGAAGGGTTGATGCGATTGGAGTCTGTCAGAAACCGGCGTCGGTGCTGTTACACCAGCGCCTTGCCGTGACGAGCGAAGGGGGCCTTCACCACGCGGGCCTTGAGGCGCTTGCCACGGATCTCCACCTCGACCTGGTCGCCGGCCGCCACACCCAGGGGCAGGCGTGCCAGGGCAATGGATTTTTGCAGGGTCGGGGAGAAGGTGCCACTGGTGGTCTCGCCTACACCTTGGGCGGTATGCACCGGCTGGTGGCTGCGCAGCACGCCCTTGTCTTCGAGGATCAGCCCCAGGGTTTGCTGGCGGGTGCCCTGGGCTTGCAGGGCGGCCTTGCCCACGAAGTCGCGGGTTTCGTCCTTGAAATCCACGGTCCAGGCGAGGCCGGCATCCAGGGGGGAGACGGTTTCGTCCATGTCGTTACCGTAGAGGGCCATGCCGGCCTCCAGGCGCAGGGTGTCCCGGGCGCCCAGGCCGCAGGGAGCCACGCCGGCGGCGGTGAGGGCGGCCCAGGTGGTGGCGGCTTCGCCTGCCGGCAGGGTCAGCTCGAAGCCATCTTCGCCGGTGTAGCCGGTACGGGCGATGAAGTATTCGCCCACAATGGCTGCCTGGAAGGGCTTGAGGCCGGCAGATGCGGCTTCGGTGCCGGGCAGGGCGGCCCAGGTCTTGGCGCGGGCATTGGGGCCCTGGACGGCGATCATCGCCAGATCCCGGCGCACGGTGAGGGTGGCTTCCAGGCCGCTGGCGGCGAGGCGTTCCTGCATCCAGGCCACGTCTTTGTCGGCGGTGCCAGCGTTCACCACGATGCGGTATTCGGTGTCGCTCAGGAAGTAGACGATCAGATCGTCGATCACGCCGCCTTCCGGGTTCAGCATGCAGGAGTAGAGGGCCTTGCCCGCTTCTTGCAGCTTGGCCACATCATTGGCGATCAGGCCCCGCAGGAAGGCCTTGGCGCCGCTGCCCTGGAGGTCGAGGCCCAGCATGTGGGACACGTCGAACATGCCGGCATCGGTGCGCACGGCCTTGTGTTCTTCGATCTGGGAGCCGTAGTTGACCGGCATGTCCCAGCCGGCGAAGTCGACCATGCGGGCGCCTGCGGCGACGTGGGTGGCGTGGAGAGGGGTTTGTTGGGCCATGGAGCACTCCGGCAAAGGCAAAGGTTCAGTGTAGAAAAGCAAAAGGGCCGAGGCGACCCGCTAAAAGCGGTTCGCCTCGGCCCCATCTGTCCTTTGTACCTGAGAGATTGCAGCGGCGCCTGTGGCGACCGGCTCTGCGTGCCCCTTCGGTGGATGATCTCCCGCGCCTTGCGGGGCACATCTACTCTCCAGATTTGATTCGTCGATGGTCCTTTTGCCTGAGCGGTTCCGGGGGTTGCGCCTTCGGCGGCCTGGCTGCAACGGGTGCGCAGGCTCTCTTCCACACGACGGGGCGCACCATATCATCCCCGCTGAAGCGGGGCAAGGGTCTGTTAAACTTGCGTGAATGATCCCATCGCGCAGCACCTTGCTCCCCATCCGGGGTGTCCGTCACCACATCCGGGAGTGGGGTGACCCGGCACATCCGCGTCTTTTCATGCTCCATGGGTGGATGGATGTTTCCGCGTCCTTCCAGTTTGTGGTGGATGCGCTTGTGTCTGGCTGGCACGTCATCGCCCCCGACTGGCGCGGCTTCGGCCAGACCGCCTGGCAGGGCGATAGCTATTGGTTTGCCGATTACCTGGGCGATCTGGATGCGATTCTCGATTATTACGCCCCCGCCGCGCCGGTATGCTTGCTGGGCCATAGCCTGGGCGGTAATGTGGCCAGCCTGTACGCTGGCGTACGGCCTGGGCGGGTGTCCCGCCTGGTGATGCTGGATGCCTTCGGGCTGGCCGATGTGCCCCCCGAGCAGGCGCCGGGGCGCTTGGAAAAATGGCTGGCCGAACTCCGGGTTCCCCAGCAGCTCAAAACGTATGCAGACCGGGCCGCTTTGGCGGCGCGTCTGCAGGCAGACAATCCCCGGCTCGATCCGGTGCGGGCAGCCTTTCTGGCCGAGCACCTGGGCGAGCCCGATGGGGAAGGGCGCATCCGCTGGGCGGGAGATCCGGCCCACAAG
This sequence comes from Rhodocyclales bacterium, assembly GCA_021286885.1. Lineage (GTDB taxonomy): Bacteria > Pseudomonadota > Gammaproteobacteria > Burkholderiales > Rhodocyclaceae > Zoogloea. The sequence goes on along the minus strand of JAJTBM010000276.1, from coordinate 1,544 downwards.
CGCATCCATCCCCAGCTCTACCGGCGTGCCGAGGCCTATGCCTGCTGGCGCCGGATCACGGCCCCCACCCTGTGGGTGGAGCCCCAGGCGCCGGTGCTGCGGCACCGCCTCGGGGTGACCGATCTCGCCCATGCAGAGGCGCGGGCCTGTTTCAGGGATGTACGCGTGGTGCAGCTGGCCGATTGCGGCCACAACCTGCACCACGATCAGCCGGGCGCCGTCGCCCGGGTTGTCGAAGACTTTTTGCTGGCTAGGGAATCATGACTGCACCGAATGTACTGAACGCCGACCTGCACTGCCACTCCACCGCCTCCGACGGAACCCTCAGCCCCGCCGAGCTGGTGCGCCGGGCCCACGGGGCCGGAGTGGAGTTGCTGGCCCTGACGGATCACGACGAAGTGAGCGGGATTGCCGAAGCCCGGGCCGAGGCCGAACGCCTGGGGCTGCCCTTCGTGGCGGGGGTCGAGATTTCTGTTTCCTGGCTGGACCAGACCCTGCATGTGGTGGGCTTGGGCATTGACCCGGAAAACCCCGCGCTGCTTGAAGGCCTGCGCCAGGTGCGGGAAGGGCGCGATGGGCGGGCAGCCCTCATCGCCGCCGAACTGGAACGCATCGGCATCCGGGGCGCCCTGGAAGGCGCGCTGCGCTACGCCGGCAATCCCTCCCTGATCAGCCGGGCCCACTTTGCCCGCTATCTGGTGGAAGTGGGCGTGGCGCGCAATGTGCACGACGTGTTCAACAACTACCTGGCCCGGGGCAAGCCCGGCTATGTGGAGCACGTGTGGGCCACCCTGGAAGATGCTTTGGGCTGGATTCACGGGGCGGGCGGCATCGCGGTGCTGGCCCATCCGGGGCGTTACCGGATCAGCAACTCCGAAATGGATCGCCTGTTTGAGCGTTTCCGCGAGCTGGGCGGTGCCGGGGTCGAAGTAGCCTGCGGCGCCCACGATGCCGGCCAGGTGCTGGCCTTTGCCCGGCTGGCGCGCAAGTTTGGCCTGCTGGCCTCCCGCGCCTCCGACTACCACGGCCCCGAAGATTGCGTGATCGAGCTGGGCAAGGCCCCGCTCCTGCCCCCCGACCTGACGCCGGTATGGACCCGGCTGATGCCTGTTTCTGTTTGTTGATCCTGACCATGGCCCAGTTCTTTTCCCTGCACCCCGAACAACCCCAAGCCCGCCTCATCAAGCAGGCCGCCGAGATCATGAAGGATGGCGGTCTGGTGGCCTTTCCCACCGATTCCGCGTATGCCCTGGGTGGCGTGACCGGCGACAGCGCCCTGCTGGCCCGTATCCGTCGCATCCGGGGGGTGGATGAGCGCCACCACTTCACCCTGCTGTGCCGCGACCTGTCTGAAATCGCCACCTACGCCCGGGTCGACAACGCCCAGTACCGGCTGCTGAAGGCCGTCACCCCGGGGCCCTACACCTTCATCCTCGAAGGCACCAAGGAACTGCCGCGCCGGCTGCTCCACCCCAAGCGCAAGACCATCGGCCTGCGCATCCCGGATCATCCGGTGGTCGCCGCCCTGCTGGAAGCCCTGGGCG
>JAJTBM010000275.1 GCA_021286885.1 Rhodocyclales bacterium | reverse complement strand
GGCCGCCATTACCACGTCTATATCAACCCGGAGCGCCTGGTGAACCCCGAAGCCATGGCGGTGCACGGAATTACCGACGCCTTCCTGGCCGACAAACCCCTGTTCAAGGACGTGGCCGAGTCTTTTGAAGACTTTGTGCGCGGCGGCGAACTGGTGATCCACAACGCGGCCTTCGACGTGGGCTTCCTCAACCACGAGCTGGGCCTGTTGGGCCGCCCCAAGCTGGACGTGCTGTGCAGCGGCGTGATCGACACCCTGCGTCTTGCCAAGGAACAGAATCCGGGCAAAAAAGCATCGCTGAACGCCCTGTGCGAACGCTACGCGATCGACAACACCCACCGGGAACTCCACGGCGCCTTGCTCGACTCGGAGTTGCTGGCGGATGTGTACCTGGCCATGACCCGGGGCCAGGACAGCCTCATCATGGCCGAGGAAGAACCCGCCCCGCGCACCGACGATGAAGGCGGCGCCCTCCTGGCCGAACGCCCCCCCATCAAGGTGCTACGTGCCTCCGAGGCTGAACTGGAAGGCCACAGTCGTGTGCTGGGTGAAATCGCCAAGGCGAACAAAGGCTTGTGTTTGTGGGTCGCGCCGGAGCCCCCGGCTGAGGCGGCCTGAGCATCGCCACTGCGTGCAAGCCGCATTTTCGGCCTTATGCTCGGTCTTCTGTTATATTAGACTATTCTAATTTATACAGAGTACCCACCATGCACTCCGCCTGTTTTTCTCCGGTAGCGATCGCTTTCTCCCTTGCCTGTGGTGTCTTAGGTGGGGCTGCTGGCCTTGCCCAAGCCCAGGATCTCGAAGCCCTCAAGCTCGACACCCGTAAAAACGCGTTGCCGGTGCTGCCCAAGGTGGTGGCGATGATGCAAGAAACTGTGGCCAGCCAAGGCCCGGTGAAGGCGATTCCGGTATGCAAGGACAAGGCACCCAGCCTGCTCCAGGAGCAGTCCGAGCGCACCGGCTGGCAGATGCGCCGGGTGAGCCTCAAGACGCGCAATGCAGAGCGGGGGACGCCCGATGTGTGGGAGGCGCGGCAGTTGGCTGATTTTGATCTGCGCGCAGCGGCGGGCGAGAAGCCCGAAACCCTGGAAACCGGCGAGATCGTCACCGAAAACGGCAAGCAGGTGTATCGCTACATCCGGGCCGTGCCGGTGGGGGATGTGTGCCTGGTCTGCCACGGGGCGACCGACACCCAAGACCCGGCGCTACGGGCCCAGTTGCAGCAAAACTATCCCCACGATCAGGCCGTAGGCTATGCCAAGGGCCAGATTCGGGGTGCGCTCAGCGTAAAGCGCCCCCTTTGATTTGTAGGCTGGGCCCCGTTCACCCGGCCGGTGCAGCGGGGGCTGCCGCAGGCGGCGGAGGCGGTGCCGGCATCCAGGCGCCGCTGGCGCCGTAGGCCACCGCCAGCCCGCATCCCACAGCCAACACCAGCGCCAGCAGGCCACCCCCGGTGGGTGCCGCCAGGGGCAGGGCGCTTTCCTTGCGCCCGGTGATCATCGGGCCTACCAATTTATGGCCTTTCACCCGGCCATAAAACACGATGGCGGCCAAATGCAGGCCCACCAGCAGCATCACCAGCTTTTCGCCCAGGTGATGCACCTTGGTAAGCGTGTCGCTGGTTTCTTTGCTGACCAGATCAAACAGCGGGCCGTTGAAGCTGATGTCGTCGTTGGCCAGCAGCCCGGTGCCGGTCTGGAAAGCCAGGATGCCGATAAGCGCCAGCACCGAAAGGGCGCCCAGGGGATTGTGGCCGCCGGTTTCCGGCCAGCGCCCGGCCAGATAGGCCTTGATGGCCGCGGGCCCGCGCACGAAGCTGGCAAACCGGGCGTGGGTGGAGCCCACCAGCCCCCAGACCAGCCGGAAGCCCAGCAGCCCGGCAATCAGTACGCCCAGTCGCCCGTGCCAGACCATCAGGTTGCCGCCTATCTGGGCGGTGATGAAAGCGGCGCTCACGCTGGCCACCAATAACCAGTGAAAAAGGCGCAGGGGCAGATCCCAGGTTTTCTGGATATGCATTCAAGGTTCTCCGAGGGTGTTCGAGGTTTCAGGACGGGAAAAATTCTGGCATGGTGCGCGGGATGTCGAGGGAATTCCTGCCCCGGCCCTGCCTTGAGGATAAACGATGACCCGTGTTTTAAGCCCGCTTATGACCCGCCTGCTGGCCGGAGGTTTCCTGGCCCTGGTGGCCAGCACCAGCGCCCTGGCCTGCAACACCCCCAAAGACGAGTGGGGCGGTAACGATAAAGCCAAGCATTTTGCAGTCTCTGCCGCCCTGGGCGCGGGCGCGACCCGGCTGGACCCGGATCCGTGGATAGCCTTCGGGCTGGCCCTGGCCCCCGGCGTGGCCAAGGAGGTGTATGACTCAACCCGGGATTGCAATCGCTTTTCGTGGCGGGATCTGGCCTGGGATGCGGTCGGTGCTGCCGTGGGCGTGCACCTGGGTAACTGGGTGCTGGGCCCCAGCAGTGTGAGCTACGTGCGGAGTTTCTGAGCCTTCAGGCCGCCACGCCCGGGTGCTGCACCGCCTCCAGGGTGAGTTGCAGCACCCGGGCATCATTGCTCGCCCGGTGCCGGCTCACACCCAGCGCCTGGATGATGCCCGCCTTGGTTTGATCCCAGCGGATCAACTGTTCGTGGCTGAGCAGTTTGCGGATGTCTTCCAGCCGAAAGGCCTGGAGCAGCTCCGCCGCATCAAACAAACGGGCCAGCCACGCATAGTCGTGATACCAGGCATCGCAATACACCGTTTGCCCCTGCAGTGCTTGGTTAAGCTGGCTTGCCACCTCCCGGGGGCTACGGCCATGGGTGTGCAGCAGCTCGCGGCTGACCCGATGCACCGCTTCGGCCTGGGCATCCCAGTGGGTCCAACTGTCCAGGGGTTGGATCAGGCTGCAATAGGCTTGGCCATCCGGCAGCACCAGACCCACTTCGATGGGATAGCTGCGGGCGCCAAAACCGGAAGCTTCGATATCAATGATAGGCAGGGGCACGATGGGCAGACCAAACAAGGCGATTCCAAGCTTGTCGGCACGTCAGCCGTTTTCTTGATGCCACAAGAATGTGAACAATTACCAAACAGCCCTCACCCTCAGGGCGCCGCAGGCTCGTCATCATCCCCCCACAAACGATGGGCATCCACCAGCAGCCGGAGCTGGCTTTCTCGGGCCTCCAGCGCGGCCAGGCGTTCGGCCAGACGGGCCTCATGGGCCAGGCGCCGGGCTTGCAGGGTGTCGCTCAGACTGCCTTCCCCCAGGCTCCAGGCTTTCTCGGTGATCCGGGCGCTAGCCTCCAGGGCCTCGGCGGCCTGGGCCTGACGCTGCCAGGCGGCGCGACTCCCTAGATAGTGCTGATACACCCCCCGGGCTTCGCCCTGGAGCCGACGCAGCAGGGCCGCTTCCTTCTGGGCTGCCGCCCGGGCCAGGGCCCCGGTGGTGGCCACATCCTCCTGACGCCCGGCGCCGGGCAGGGGAATGCTCAGGCTGACCCCCAGAATGCGCTCTTCTCCAGCCCGCTCCCGGGCTAGCTGGATGCCCAGGGTCGGATCAGGCAGCCGCTCCGCATCGCTGCGGGCGGCCTCCAGCCGGGCTCGGGCGCTCTCGCTGCGGGCCAGGGAGAGGGCGTGGTTATGGTTCAGGACTTCCGCCGTCCAGGTTTCTCCGTCGCCCGCCAGGGGGGGCAGCATGCCAGGGGCGGGTTCGGTCTGGAGGCTAAGCGTCAGCCCCGGATATTCCAGCGGCAGGCGGGCCTCCAGGGTGGCCAGGGCTTCCTGGGCCAGGCTCAGTTGGGCCTCGGCCTGGGCCAGCGCAGCTTGGGCCTGGAGACGCTCCAGGCGGGGCGCGTCCCCCAGTTGTTCGCGCCGACCCACGGCGGCGGCCTGGCGGGCCAGCAGATCCCGTTGCTGGAGCCACTCGTTTCGGGTGATATGGGCCCGGCGCCACTCAAACCAGTCGGCCAGCAGGCGCCGGGCGGTTTCGTGGCGCATGTCCTCCTGGGCCATCCGAGCGCCGCGCACGCTTTCATCGCCCAAGGCCGCATCCAGCCGGGCCTTGCCGGGCAGGCGCAGGCTGCGCTCCAGCCCGAGGGCGGTTTCGGCATAGCGTTGATCCGGGATGCCCCGCACGCTGCGCTGCTGCTGGGTGAGGCGCACATTCCACTCGTGGGGGCCCGCCCGCCGGCGTTCCCGCCGGGCCTCTTCGGCCCCCAGGTTTTCTCCGGCGGCGAGCACGTCCGGATGGGTATCGAGGATGCGCGCCACCAGCGCAGCGGGGGGCAGATCGGCGGGGTAGGGCATGGGCAGCGGAGCCCCCCAGGCCGGCGTCAGCAGGAGGCCAGAAACACCCAGGGCCAGGGCATGGCGACAGGCGCGAACAAGAGCATTCATGGGGCAGCGGAACCGTGGGGAAAGACGAGGCATCAGGCAAAACGCCCGTGGCCCAGGCTGGGCGTCAGCCAGTAAAAAATGCGCGGATTGGCAAACCGGGGCTTGAGCCGGGCCAGCAGGGCCGCCGCCCGGGGCTCGTCCAGCAGGATTTCGATGCGCAGATACGCCGCCCGGCCCCGCACGGCCTGGGTGGTATCGG
>JAJTBM010000274.1 GCA_021286885.1 Rhodocyclales bacterium | reverse complement strand
CCCCCGGTGGCCGCCAAACAGCACGCAATAGCTTTGCACGGGCTCTTGCAGCACGCCCTTGCCCACCTGAAACCCAAACTCGCGCAGCAGGCGCCCCCGGTGGTATTCGCCCCGGGCGGCGTTCAGATCCACCAAAAAGCGGTGGCCGGGGTCCAGAGGGGTATCAAGGGCAAAGTTTTTCTTGTAGTTCCAGATGTCCAGCATGGTGTGTCACTTGGCAGGCAGGCGTGCAGATGGGCGGAGTTTAGCCTAACTCCGCCTGCCCGGCGCCGGCGGGCTTTTATGGCTTTGGTGCAGGCGGTTTGCCGCCCGGTGCGCCCGGGCCGCCGGGGGGCATGCCTCGGGGGTCGATGCTGTAGGGGTGAGGGCTTGGTAGAGGCGAAGGGTGGCGTCGTCTACATCTTCCAGGGCGGTGAGCCGGTTGCGGGCGGTGTCGAGCACCTGGTTCAGATAGGCGGCGCCGGGCTGGGGGCGGCCCTGGGCGATGCGCAGGCCCCGGTTGCGTTCCCGTTGCACATCTCGGGCGTAGGCGAGGCTGCGGGCTTTGAAGTTTTGCCACAGGCCCTGCTGGGGTGGGGCGAGCTGGAGTTCGTCTTGGAGCAGGTCGAGCTGGTAGGCGATCTGTTCGGGGCTGGCGGGGTCGGGCATTTCGTGGCGCTCGTTGGCCTTGCCCTGGCTTTCGCTGCGGGGGCCGCGTCCGCCTCCCGGCGGGCCGTCGCCCATGCCTCCCCCCATTCCGCCGCCCATGCTGCCGCCAAATTGGGCGTGGGCGTTGGTGAGAGCGAGGGTGACGAGGAGGGCGGGCAGGGTACGGTAAAGGGGGCGCATGGTGGCTGGGGGTGAATATCGATCAGCTGATTATCCCGGGTGCGCGGGGTGCCCGGAGGGTGCGGCAATGAATGCTTGCGAAGGATGGAGAGGGCTTGAACGGGCTTCACGGTGCTTGGCAGAGTAGGGCTTTTTGTTGCACTTTCTGACACGAATCACGGTTTGGGTGTAGGGGAATGTCGTATTTTGCAAGGGTGTCGGTGCAGATGCCGGCGTATGGGCATGCTGCGGGGGCCGGGATGGATGAGATTTATGTGAGTGTTGATATCGAAACCGATGGCCCCATCCCGGGTCTGCATTCGATGCTGAGCCTGGGGGCGGCTGCCTTTGGGCGTGACGGGCGGTTGATGGGCTGTTTTTCCGCCAATCTGCAAACGCTGCCCGGCATGAGTCAGGATGTGCGCACCATGGCCTGGTGGGCAACCCAGCCGGAGGCCTGGGCGGCGTGTCGGGAAGCGCCCGAGCCGCCTGAGTTGGTGATGCCACGCTTTGTGGCATGGTTGAAGGACTTGCCGGGGCGCCCCCTGTGTGTGGCCTATCCGGCGGCGTTTGACTTTCCGTTCATTCAGTTTTATCTGAACGAGTTTGCCGGGGAAAATCCGTTTGGTTACGGGGTGATCGATATCCGTAGCCATGCGATGGGTTTGCTGGGCTGCGATTATCGGGATACCCGCAAGGAGCGCTTGCCTGCCGGCTGGCTGGAGCCCTTGGCCCATACCCATGTGGCGCTGGATGATGCGCTGGAGCAAGGGCGGCTGTTCTGTACTATGCTATCGTGCTTGCCGGGGCGCTCGGAAAGGTCGTAAAAAATCTCAAGTTTGGCGGTTTTTGGCCGTTATTCAAGCTGATTCCGGGTGACGACTGCCCGTCATGCATCAACAATTCTGGACATTGCAATTTCATGCCCGACGCCATGAATACCAAAGGAATGCGTTCTCGCTTCAGGCTCTTCATTCCCATCATCGCACTGGTGCTGGCCCTGCTGGTGCTGGTGTGGTCTGCGGTGTTGTACAAGGCCCACTCTGAAGAAGAGCTGGTGATTCAGTCAGTCAACAAGGTGAATCTCAACCTCGCCCGGGCTTTTGAGGAGCACACCATCCGCACCATCAAGAGCGTGGATCAGGCGGTGCTCTTTCTGAAGTTTCAGTACGAAAAATACGGCGATAAGGTGAATGTGGCCGAGTTCGTGCGGGAAGGGATGATCATCAGCAGCATCTTCAACCAGTTGGGGGTGGTGGATGAACATGGGATGTATATCCTGAGTAATCTACCCAATCACAAGGTGATTGATCTTTCCGACCGGGAGCACTTCCGGGTGCACATCGCGAAGGATACGAACCAGCTTTACGTGAGCAAGCCGGTGCTGGGGCGTGCTTCGGGCAAATGGTCGATTCAGATGACCCGCCGCATCAACAAGCCCGATGGCAGCTTTGGCGGCGTAGTGGTGATTTCCGTCGATCCGTTTTATTTCTCGAACTTTTATAGCGGTGTGGAACTGGGGCAGACCGGCGTGGTGAGCCTTGTGGGGCGGGATGGCATCGTCAGGGCCCGTAGGGCGGGTGAAGACAAAACCGTGGGGCAGAATGTGTCCAATTCGCCCCTGATGGCCTTGGTTCAGCGTATCGGCTTTGGCAGTTATCGAACGGTTAGTCTGGCAGATCAGGTGCGGCGCTTTTACAGTTACCGGGCCTTGGAAGAGTATCCCTTGGTGGTGGCCGTGGGGGTGGGTGAAGAAGAGGCCCTGGCGCCTTTTCGGGAGCGACGCACGGGTTATCTGATGTATGCCGGGGGCGTGAGCGTGGTGGTGGTGCTGTTTGGCTGCCTGGCGATTTTTCTGCTCAACCGCCAGTTTGATATTGCCGATGCCTTGCGCGAGAGCCGAATCAAGGCTGAGTCGGCCAACCGGATGAAGTCTGAGTTTCTGGCGTCCATGTCCCATGAGCTGCGTACGCCGCTGAACGGTATTCTTGGGTATGCCGAATTCCTGCGGGACAACAGTGATGGAGAAAATCAGGAGTTTGCCGGGATCATTCTGGAGAGTGGCAATCATCTGCTGGATCTGGTGAATTCCATTCTTGATCTGGCCAAGATCGAGGCCGGCAAAATGGAAATCATGCCCCGTTCGGAGGCGCTGGTGCCTTTGTTTGAGCGCATCGTGCGCGTCCATCTGCCCCATGCCCAGGCTAAGGGCCTCAAGCTGGTGTTTGATCCGGCTCCGGGTTTGCCCGGCCAGTTTCTATGCGATGCAACGCGCCTGGAGCAGGTGCTCAATAACCTGATTAACAACGCGATCAAATTTACCGATGTGGGCGAGGTGCGCCTGGCCCTGAGCCAGGAGCGCCAGCATCTGATTGTTCGTGTAAAGGATACCGGCTGCGGCATCCCCGAGGACATGCAGGCCCATGTTTTTGAACGGTTTCAGCAAGCAGGCGACCATTTCCTGACCCGCAAGCATCAAGGAACGGGCCTGGGCTTGGCGCTGGTGAGTGAGCTGGTGCGTTTGATGGGGGGCGTGGTCAGTCTCAAGTCTGCGCCGGGCGAGGGGTGCGAGTTTTGCGTGAGTCTCCCCCTGCAGCCGGTGCCAGGGGGGGCAGGGGCATGAAGGGCATGAAGGTATTGATTGTGGATGATCAGAAGGTGAATCGCACCTTGCCCAGCGCCCTGCTACGCCAGGCGGGCTGCGACGTGTTTGAGCTGGAAACCGGCGAGGAAGTCCTGCCTTTCCTGAACCTGCATCAGGTAGACGCGATCTTGCTTGACATCAGCATGCCGGGCATCAGCGGTACCGAGGTGTGCCGTTTGCTGCGCCGAGAGTCCCGCTTTGATGGGGTGCATGTGGTGGCCTACACGGCCCATGCGCTGCTGAGCGAACGGGACGAGATTTTGGCTGCGGGCTTCAACGAAATGCTGCTCAAGCCCATCAACCGCCAGCGTCTGTATGCAGCCCTCGGCTTGCCTGCTGATTAGCGTGGCTGCAGCGTTTGAGTTCGTTTGAGCCCCTTAGCGCCCGTCCTGGGCCGGCAGCCCCACCCAGCGCCGTAGCAACACCAGCGCCAGCAGGGCGAGGGCGGCGGAGCTGCCAAAGGCGGCCAGGGGGCTCCAGGCTTCCCACAGGCTGCCGAACAGGAGCGAGGCCGGTAGCAGGCTGAGCCCACTCACCAGATGAAACCAGCCAAAGCCGGTGCCGAGCTGTTCCCGGGGGAGCAGATCGGCCACCAGGGCTTTTTCGGCGCCTTCGGTGGCGGCCATGAACAGGCCGTAAAAGCCAAACAGGGCCCACATCATCCAGCCTTCACCTGCCAGCCCCAGCAGCAGGTAAAAAAGCGCATACACCGCCCAGCCCAGGCTGATCAGGCGCCGCCGCCCGACCCGGTCTGAAAGGGCCGAAAGGGGCGTTGCAAACACGGCGGCCACCAGCGACACCACCGCCCACAGCAGCGGAATCTGGTAATCCGCCATGCCCGCATCCTTGGCCTTGAGCAGCAGGAACATGTTGGAGGCGTTGCCCAGGGTAAACACCCCCAGCACCACCAGATAACGGCGGAAGGCTGGCGGCAGGGCGCCTGGGCGCCAGTCGGGGCGCGGTGCGCTCGGGCGGGGCGGGGCCGGTTCTTCTTTAATCAGCAGGGTGAGCAGCACCGCCAGCACGCTGCCCACGCTCGCCCACCAGAAAATCTGACCGAGAGGCGTCTGGCGGGCCAGCAGGGCGGCGGCCAGCAGGGGGCCGACCACCGAGCCCGCGTTGTCGCAGGCCCGATGCAGCCCGTAGGCCAGGCCCCGCTGGTGGGCGG
>JAJTBM010000273.1 GCA_021286885.1 Rhodocyclales bacterium | reverse complement strand
CAGGCGCTGCTTGAGCTGGGGCTTCACTTCTTCCAGGGTGGGAGACTTGAGGGCGCGCACGTCTTCGAGCTTGATGACGTGGTAGCCGAACTCGCTCTTGACCGGGGTGGCGCTGTACTTGCCCTTTTCGAGCTTGGTCATGGCGTCGGAGAAGGGCTTCACGAAGCTGCCGGGGTTGGCCCAGCCCAGGTCGCCGCCCTTGTCCTTGGAGCCGGGATCTTTGGATTGCTTGGCCAGGTCGTCAAACTTCTCGCCCTTGCCCAGCTTCTCGATGATGGCCTTGGCGTCTTCTTCCTTTTCCACCAGGATGTGGCGGACCTTGTATTCCTTGTCGCCCAGCTGAGCCTTGATGCGGTCGTATTCGGCCTTGATGTCGGCTTCAGAGACCGGGTGGGCCTTGGCGTAGTCTTGCAGGTAGGTGTTCACCAGCAGGGATTGGCGGGCGATGTCCAGCTTGGTCTGGAAGGCTGCGCTCTTTTCGACGCCCTTCTTTTGGGCTTCCTGGGCCAGCACTTCGAGGCCGATCAGGCGTTCCTTGATGGCGGCGCGCAGCTGTTCGGAATCCGGGGCGCCCTGGGCTTTCTGCTCGGCGATCACGGCTTCGGCACGGCTTTGGGGAATGGCCTTGCCGTTCACCACGGCCAGGTTGTCAGCGGCAAAACTGGGCGCGGCAAACAGAACAGCCAGCAGGGAAAGGCTCAGACGGCTCAGGGTGATTTTCATCAGGTTTTCCTTGGATGTGGGAAATGCTCTAACAACTGGTCACTACGAAATTCAAAGCAAAACTCAAAGCAAACTCAAAGTCCTGCGCGGCACCAGAGGGGGCGCCCCGGCACAGGGCCGGAGCTACGGGCTTCAGCTTTCTTCCGGGCTGCGAGCCTGGATGGCAAGGGCGTGGATGTCCTTGCGCATCATGTCGTCCAGGGCCGCGTAGATCATCCGGTGGCGGGCCACGGTGTTCTTGCCGGCAAAGGCCGCTGCAACGATGGTGAGCCGGTAATGGCCCCCGCCGCTGCGGGCGCCCGCATGGCCGGCGTGGAGGGCGCTGTCGTCCTCCAGTTCGAGCACGCTGGGAGCGAGGCTGGCGAGCCGGCTGCGGATCTGGTCGATCACGCTTTCACTCACGGCAGCACCTTCTTGAAGGGCTTCACGATCACGTTCACATACACGCCAGCGGCCACGTAAGGATCTTGGCCAGCCCAAGCCTGGGCGTCGGCCAGGGAGGGGAATTCGGCCACGATCAGGCTGCCGGTGAAGCCGGCGGGGCCGGGGTCGGGAGAATCCACCGCCGGACAGGGGCCCGCCATCAGCAGGCGGCCTTCGGCCTGGAGGGCGTGCAGGCGGGCCAGATGCTCGGGGCGAGCGGCCAGGCGTTGGTCGAGGCTATTCGGGGCGTCTTCACCCATGATCACGTACAGCATTATTTGGATTCCTCCTGGATGTAGCGGGACAGCAGTGCACCCTGGGCCAGCACGAAGACGAACATCAGTCCCATGACGCCAAACAGCTTGAAATTGACCCAGGTTTCTTCGGAAAAGTGGTAGGCAACGAACAGGTTAACCCCGCCCATGACGCTGAAAAACCCAGCCCAGGCCAAACTCAGGCGGGGCCAGATGGCGTCGGGCAACTGTATCTGAGCTTCGAGCAGGCTGCGGATCAGGTTTTTCCCCATCAGGAACTGGCTGCCCAGCAGGCTGGCGGCAAAGAACCAGTACAGCACGGTGGGTTTCCACATGATGAAAGTGGGGTTTTGCAGCACCAAGGTGGCGCCGCCAAACACGCCCACGATCACCAGGCTGATCCACTGCATGGTTTCGATCTTGCGATGCTTGAACCAGCCCCAGGCGATCTGGCCGATGGTGGCGGCAATGGCGATGGCGGTGGCAGCGTAGATCCCGGCAAACTTGTAGGCCACAAAGAACAGCAGCACCGGAAACAGGTCGGCAAAGGCTTTCATGGGGCGTCCTCAGGCCGGGTCCGGGCGGTTGCGCATGTGGTCGGCGAGGCCGACGATGGCCTCCTGGATCTTGTCCCGCAGGGGGCCAGCGGGGATGCATTCCTTGAGGGCCAGGTCCATGCACATCAGCCATTGGTCGCGGGCCTGGCTGTCGATGGCAAAAGGCATGTGGCGGGCCCGCAGGCGCGGGTGGCCGAAGGCTTGTTCAAACAGGGGCGGGCCCCCCAGCCAGCCGCTCAGGTACATGAACAGCTTCTGCTCGGAGCCGGCCAGATCCGCCGGATGCATCTGACGCAGTTCCCAGGCTTCGGGCAGGGTGTCCATCAGCGTGTAAAAGCGGTGCACTAGGTTCTGGATGGCGGCTTCGCCACCGAATTCGGTGTAGGGCGTTACCAGGGGGAGGTCTTGTTCGGAGGACATCGTATGCAATCTGTGATTTTTTGTAGAGCCCGGCGGCTGCGGTTGGGATGGGGCAGGGCGGCAAGATTCTAGCCGCTAATTGAGCCCTTGGGCGCAGCCTGAAGCAGGATACGCGCCCGCAATCCGCCACCCGCCCGCTGCAGCAGGTGAAATTCTCCCTGCTGGCCGCGCACGATGCGATCCACGATGGCCAGCCCCAGGCCGGAGCCCTTGGTGTTGCTGCGCGCAGCCTCCAGCCGGGTAAAGGGGCGTTTGACCCGTTCGGTGTCTTCGGGGGGGATGCCCGGGCCCCGATCCAGCACTTCGAGGGCGGGGCGCCCGTCCGCATCCCGGGTGAGAGCCAGTTCGGGGGTGCAGCCCGCGTAATTGAGGCCGTTTTCGATCAGATTCACCACCGCCCGGCGCAGGGCCTGGGGGCGGGCGAGGGCGAAGGCCTCGGTGGTGGTGTGTTCAATGCTAAGCGGATGGCCACGCCGGGCGTAGAGGGCCGAAAGTTCCTCGGCCAGGGCGCCCAGATCCACCGGTTCCAGGTCGCCGCTCCCGTCGCCTTTGGAGAACTCCAGAAACTGGCCAATGATTCGATCCATGTCTTCGATGTCGGACACCATCGCGTCCACATCGGTCGGATCGGCGCCGCACATCTCCACCCCCAGGCGCAGGCGGGCGAGGGGGGTGCGCAGGTCGTGGGAGACTCCGGCCAGGATCAGCGCCCGGTCGGCGTCCAGCTGTTGCAGATCGTTGGACATCTGGTTGAAGGCCCGGGCCAGGTCGGCCAGCTCGGTGGGGCCGTTCTCGCTCAGATGCGGGGGAAACTGGCCCCGGCCCACGCTGCGGGCGGCTTCGGCCAGGGTTTTGAGGGGGCGGTTGAGGCGCGAGACGATCTTGGAGGCGCCCAGCATCGCCAGGCACAGGGCCACGGCAGTCCAGCCCAGCCATTCGAGGGCGTGGGGGCGCAGCAGCCGGTCGGCGGGCAGTTGAACCCAGAATTCGCTGGATTCGCCCGGACGCTCCCCGGCAATCCGAAAACTCACCCAGAAGCCGGGCAGTCCTTCCCAGGCGGCGGCAAAGCGGGTGCTGGCCCCCAGCTGGTAGCGGACTTCCTCGGTGATGCTGCGCATCAACAAGCTGTCATCCTGGGGGGTGATCCGGTCGCTGCTTTCGGCGGGATATACCCGGATGCCTTCCAGGGTGGCGAGGTCGAGCAGCAGATCCTTGCGCAGGGCCGGGTCGGAGTTGAGCAGGGCGGTGCGGGTCAGGTTGACGATGCTGACCACTGTCTGGGCGGTTTGGCGTGCCCGGTTGGCCCGGTCGAAATAGCTGAAGATGGCTGACCAGACGATCACCGAAGCGAGCATCAGGACAGCCACCATCAGGAAGATCCGCCACAGCAGGGTGCGTGGCACGGCGCGCAGCCGGGCCCGGTAGCGGAAACGGAGCATGGGGTTCAGATGCCGCCGCTCAGCCGTTGTGCTTGGTGCCATCCGGCACAAACACGTAGCCAAAGCCCCAGACGGTTTGAATGTAACGGGGCTTGCCCGGGTCTTCTTCGATCAGCTTGCGCAGGCGGGACACCTGCACGTCGATGGAGCGGTCGAACACGTCGTACTCGCGGCCCCGGGCCAGCTCCATCAGCTTGTCGCGCGACAGGGGCTGGCGGGCGTGCTGGATCAGCACCTTGAGCAGCGCGAATTCGCCGGTGGTGAGGTGGGTTTCGGTGCCGTCGCGGATCAGGATGCGGGTGCCCAGCTGAACGGTGACCTTGCCAAAATGCACGTCCTCGTCTTCAGCGGTGGGGGCGCCCGGCGGGGTCTGGGGCTGGCGGCGCAGCACCGCGTGGATGCGGGCGACCAGCTCCCGTGGGTTGAAGGGCTTGGGCAGGTAGTCATCGGCGCCCATTTCGAGGCCCACGATGCGATCCACATCATCGCCCTTGGCGGTCAGCATCACGATGGGGATGCTGTTGTCGGTGCCCCGCAGGCGGCGGCAGATGGAGAGGCCATCCTCGCCGGGCAGCATCAGGTCGAGCACCATGATGTCGAAGTGTTCGCGCAGCAGGGCCCGGTCCATCTGGGCCGCGTCGTTCACGACCTTGACGTTGAAGCCCTGTTCGCCCAGATAGCGCTTGAGCAGGTCGCGCAAGCGTACGTCGTCGTCGACGACAAGAACCCGATAACTTTGTTTTTCCATGAGGTCGCATCCTAACGACTAGTCCGCCGGTCGGCTAGCCATGCAAAATTGCTGTCCGGTAAGCAA
>JAJTBM010000272.1 GCA_021286885.1 Rhodocyclales bacterium | reverse complement strand
TTTGTGCGCTTTTCTGCTCAGCGTGGCAACGGCTGGATGTGCCTCACATCAGACTCGATACGAATACATGAAAGATGGAGGCTCATCCCATCAGCGAACCACGGCGCTCTCTGAGTGCACCTATCAGGTCAAACTCAACAAAATCCCACCAGAGCAACAACGGGAGCTGATTCGACTATGCATGCAAGGTAAAGGCTGGCGCTTGCACGCTGTGCATTAACGCTCTTCGGCAGCGCCCGCCTTGGGCGCTACGAAGGCGAGTTGGCCATCCTTGCGGGTGAAGGTGCCCACCAGGGCGCCCGGGGGCTCCAGGGGGGCCTCTTCCCAGCGCTGGAACTGGCAGGACTGGGTGCCCACCAAATACCAGTTGCGGCCCTGGCGCAGAGCCCAGACCCGGTCGCCGTACTCGAACACCTCGACCTTCACGCTGGCGGTGGTGCCGGGGCGAATCTCATAGCGGCGCAGGCAGGTGGGCATGCGGGATACCACTAGAAACTGGGTGACTTTGTCGCTCCAGAACCAGCGCTGTTCCCGCAGCAGGGCGATGGATTCGTCCTTGCCCTGGATCAGATAGGCCGTGCCTTCGTTCTCGCAGCCCGCCAGGAGCGGCAGGCAGCACAACAAGGACAGAAGACGGCGCGGGCCCATGATGCGTTCTCCAGGGCCCGGCAGCCGGGCCGTATCAGACGAGTTTCCAGTGGATGGACTCACCGGCGCGCAGGGGCACCAGGGGGTCTTCACCCAGGTAATCCAGGGTGGCCGGCACCGCCCAGTCTTCCTTCACCAGGGTGATGGTGTCGGCGTTGCGGGGCAGCCGGTAGAAGTCGGGGCCGTTGAAGCTGGCAAAAGCCTCCAGCTTGTCGAGGGCGCCGGCCTGCTCAAAGGCTTCGGCGTACAGTTCAATCCCGGCGTGGGCGGTGTAGCAGCCCGCGCAACCGCAAGCCGCTTCTTTGGTGCTGCGGCTGTGGGGGGCAGAATCGGTGCCGAGGAAGAACTTGGCGCTGCCGGAGGTGGCGACCTTCACCAGGGCTTCCCGGTGGGTTTCGCGCTTGAGCACCGGCAGGCAGTAGTGGTGCGGGCGGATGCCACCGGCGAAGATGGCATTCCGGTTGAGCAGCAGGTGGTGGGCGGTGATGGTGGCCGCCACGTTGCTGCCCGCCTCGCTCACAAACTGCGCCGCCTCACGGGTCGTGATGTGTTCGAAGACGATGCGCAGGTCCGGGTAGCGTTCTGCCAGCGGTGCCAGCACGCGATCAATAAAGACGCGCTCGCGATCAAAGATATCCACATCTCCATGAGTCACCTCACCATGTACGCAAAGAATGATGCCCTTTTCGGCCATGCGTTCGAGCACGGGCTGAATGCGGGCGATGTCGGTCACCCCCGCGTCTGAATTGGTCGTGGCGCCTGCCGGGTAGAGCTTGGCGGCATGCACGAAGCCGCTGGCGGCAGCCTTGTCGATCTCTTCAGGCTTGAGGGTGTCGGTAAGATACAACGACATCAGCGGGGCGAACTTGAGCCCGGCCGGCACCGCAGCCAGGATGCGATCCCGGTAAGCGGCCGCCTGGTCCACGGTAGTCACCGGCGGACGCAGGTTGGGCATGATGAGCGCCCGGCCAAAGCGGCGGGCGGTATCGGGCACCACGGCAGCCAGGGCGGCGCCATCGCGCACATGCAGGTGCCAGTCGTCGGGGCGGGTAAGGGTCAGGGTGGTCATGGGCTGAAGCTCGCATCGGTCAAAAAGCAGACCGGGGATTCTAGCAGCCCATGACCCGGGCGCGGGCTCAGCGCGGGCGGATCATGGCCCGTACCAGGGAAACCCGCTGGAGCCGGCTCATCAGCACCACCCCGGCCAAGTGGAGCGGAATGCAGGCCTGGAGGACGAAGGCGAGTTGCTCATGGAGCGCCATCAACCATTCTTCGCCCCAGTATTCGTCCAAGCCCATCATCCAGCCAGTGCCCCCCAGGGCCAGGATCAGGGCCCACAGGGCGAGCGCCATCCAGTAGCCCAGGGGGTTATGGCCCGCATGGGGCGTGGCCTCGCCGCCCATGAGTTCGCGCACATGGGCCCACATCTGGCTGAAGGACGGGGGCCGCAAGCTGGCCGAACTGCCTGCAGCACACAGCAGCCCGTAAACCAGGCGCAGCACCACCAACCCGGCGGCCACGTAGCCCAGGCTGCGATGGAGCTTGCCGGTCTCGTTGAACAGGTTGACCAGCACCAGTGCGGCCACACTCCAATGGATGAGCCGGACAGGCAGCGCCCAGGCTGGCGCCTGGACAGGGGCTTTAACCATGCTCAGTCGCGAATCTCGGACTTCACCACAGCCAGGGTCTTGGTGTCGAAGTAGATCTCGACCTTGCGGCCATCCTTGTCGGTGCCGTAGATCTCGTAGCAATCGCCATCCACCTTGAAGATGCGCATCTTGTAGCCCTGGGCGGTCAGGCGGGCCTTGACCTGGTTTTCGGGAATCCACTCGCTCTTGGGGTGGGATTCGCACTTGGCGGAGGCAAAGGCAGCGGTGGAAAGCAGGGTCAGGGCCAGGGTGATCAGGGGCTTACGCATGGAAAATATCCTTTCAGGCGGGGGAAGGTTGATCTGGACAGGCGCCGGAGCGGGTCAGGCTGCGTTGCTCAGTCATGCTCACGGATTCAAATATATCAAAATGCGAACCATTCTCACAATCAAACATGCCTTTTCAGGCCAGCAACCATTCGGAAAACCGAATATGGTGCAGCGCACGCAGCTCATACAGCATCCGAAAAACCGAACACCCCGCTTTTAGGCCTTAACAAAACTCCATTAAAAACATCTGGTTACTTTTAGGAACGAGGCCGGTAAAAGCTGGCACAGCTTCTGCCTTGATATGGCGCAAGACGACGCCCGATGCGCCGACTGCCCCACCTTCTTCGGAGACCCGTTCCATGCGCACTACCCTCAAGTTTGCTGCTGCCAGTCTGCTGATGCTGGGCCTCGCCCAGACCACGTTTGCCCAGGAATCCCCCACCCTCAAGAAGATCAAGGACAGCGGTGCGATTGCCCTTGGGCATCGGGAATCTTCCATCCCCTTTTCTTACTATGATGATAAGCAGCAGGTGGTGGGCTATAGCCAAGAATTGATGCTGAAGGTGGTGGATGCGGTAAAGGCCGAACTCAAGCTGCCGGCCCTCCAGACCAAACTGGTGCCCGTAACCTCCCAGAACCGCATCCCGCTGGTGCAGAACGGCACCATCGACATCGAATGCGGCTCCACCACCCACAACAGCGAGCGGGCCAAGCAGGCCTCCTTCTCCAACACCATCTTCATCATCGGCACCCGGCTGATGACCAAAAAAGAGTCCGGCATCAAGGATTTTGCCGATCTGGCAGGCAAGAACGTGGTGACCACCGCCGGCACCACCTCCGAACGCCTGATCCGCAAGATGAACGAAGAGCGCAAGCTGGGGATGAACATCATCTCCGCCAAGGATCACGGCGAAGCCTTCCTGACCCTGGAAACCGGCCGCGCAGCTGCTTTCATGATGGATGACGCGCTGCTCTACGGCGAAATGGCCAAGGCCCGCAAGCCGGCCGACTGGGTGGTGGTGGGCACGCCCCAGAGCTACGAAGCCTACGGTTGCATGATGCGCAAGGATGATCCTGGCTTCAAAAAGCTGGTCGATGCAGCCCTGGCCAAGACCATGGTCTCTGGCGAAGCGGAAGCGATTTACAAGAAGTGGTTCACCCAGCCGATTCCCCCCAAGGGCCTGAACCTGAATTTCCCGCTCTCCGAGCAGATGCAGAAGCTTTACAAGGCGCCCAACGACAAGAGTTTCGAGTAAGCATCTTCAGACTTTCCCGGTAATTCCGTTTTCCCTCCCCAACCCTAACCAGGAACTATGAGCATGAAAACCATGACCTCCCTGCGTACCCTTGCCCTGGGCGGCGTTCTGATCGCCTCCTGTGCAGCTGCCTTTGCTGGCGATAAGCCGAACGTGGTGATCCTCGCCACCGGCGGCACCATCGCCGGTGCTGGCGCCAGCGTGGCCAACAGCGCCACCTACCAGGCTGCCAAGGTGCCGGTGGACAAGCTGATCGCCAGCGTCCCCGAACTGGTCAACGTGGCCGATGTGCGCGGCGAGCAGGTGTTCCAGGTGGCTTCCGAAAGCCTGACCAACGAAAACCTGCTGGCCCTGGCCAAGCGCGTGGCCGCCCTGTCCCGCCAGGCTGACGTGGATGGCATCGTGATCACCCACGGCACCGACACCCTGGAAGAAACCGCCTACTTCCTGAACCTGGTGGTGCACACCAACAAGCCCGTGGTGGTCGTGGGCTCCATGCGTCCGGGCACCGCCATGTCCGCCGATGGCACCCTGAACCTGTACAACGCCGTGAGCGTGGCCGCCAGCAAGGACGCTGCCGGCAAGGGCGTGCTCGTCACCATGAACGACGAAATCCACACTGGCCGCGATGTCTCCAAGGCTGTAAACATCAAGACCGAAGCCTTCAAGAGCCCCTGGGGGCCCCTGGGCATGATCGTGGAAGGCAAGAACTACTGGTTCCGCAACCCCGCCAAGCGCCACACCAACCAGAGCGAATTCGACATCGACAAGATCGAGAAGCTGGCTCCGGTGGAAATCGCCTACGGTA
>JAJTBM010000271.1 GCA_021286885.1 Rhodocyclales bacterium | reverse complement strand
CAACAGCACCGGCAGCACAATCAACACCCTCAGCGAGAGCGGCATTGTTCGGGCCGACATCCGATCCAGCTTCGGCACCAAGACCACCACGGCGGCGGGCATCCCTCTCACCGTGACCATCACCCTGGTAGATACGTCTTGCGACGTGCTCTCGGGCTACGCCATCTACCTGTGGCACTGCGACCGGGACGGCCAATACTCGCTCTACACCAGCGCCATCATCGACGAGAACTACCTGCGCGGCGTGCAGGCCACCAACAGCAGCGGCCAGGTGAGTTTTTTAACCATTTTCCCGGGCTGCACCAGCAGCCGGATGCCCCATCTGTGCCTGGAGGTGTATGCCAGCACCGCCAAGGCCACCAGCTACGCCAACAAGCTCAAGACCACCCAGCTCGCCTTCCCCACCAGCACCCTGAACGAGGTCTACAGCACCACCTACTACGCCAGCAGCGCCATCCACATGGCCAGCCAGAGCTACAGCACCGACAGCGCCTTCAGCGACGGCACCAGCCTGCAGACCCTCACGATGAGCGGAAACGCGAAAAATGGTTATACCGCCGCCATAAATTTGGCGATTTCGGTGTAATCGACACACAAAACGCCTTCAGGGACTGTTCCGTAACATGACAGCGCTTTCCCTGCTTACCGATGACAGCTAATATTCACGCTCTTTAACGCCACCCCACCCGATGAAGCCCTTTGCCGCCCTTGATTCACTTCGGATAAGCCGCCCCGCCGCAGGCCGGCTGATCCCGGCCACGGCCTGGGGCATTGCCGTACTGGTGGCTGGCTGGGTTGCCGCCGACCTGTTCTGGCGCTTCAACACGCCGCCCGCCCCGGCCCTGCCCCCGCCCCAGACCGCCGAACCCCGTCAAGCGGCCGAGGCCATTGCCAGCCGTCACCTGATGGGGCTGGTGCAAGCCCCCGGGGCCGCAGCCTCTGCCGGAGGTCAGATCAGCGTGCTGGCCGTCGTGACCGGCACCGATGCTCATCCGGGCTGGGCAGTACTGAGCGTCGATGGTGGCCCCCAGCAAGGCGTGGTGGAAGGCCAGGAAATCCGCCCCGGCCTGCAACTGACCCGGGTGTTGGCCGACGGCATCGAACTGCCCGGCGGGCAGCGAGTCGGCCTGAGCCGCAATGCGGCCCCCGGCATACTCGAACACAACAACCCGGCCTCAGATGGCGCCCTGGCCGTGGCACCCGATGGCAACATCAACATGCCTGCCACCAATGCACCCATCGCAGCACCGCCCACCCAGGCGGGCGGCTTCGTGGGTGGGCTGAACCAGCTTCAGAACGCCAACCACACCCATGGCCAGCTCGCCCCCGGCCAGATGTATGGCGGTGACAGCACCGCCCCGAACACCTCCGCCCCTGGGGCGCCCATTTCTTCCGGTACGCCGGTCACCGCACCTTCCAACCAATGAAACCTGTCCGTCGCAGCCAGGGCCTTGCCCGTCAGCTTTCCGCCGCCTGTCTCGCTGTCACCCTCGCCTTCGGGCAGCTTCCGGCCTTTGCCGTGGGCGGGCCCGCCACCGATACGGTTTCGCTCAACTTCGTGAATGCCGACATCGGCGCGGTGATCCAGGCCATCTCCAAGATCTCGGGGCACAACTTTGTGGTGGACCCCCGGGTCAAGGGCACCCTGAACATCGTGACCTCCACCCCGGTGGCGCGCAACCTGACCTACTCCATCCTGCTCTCGGCCTTGCGCCTGCAGGGCTATACGGCGGTGGAAGGCCAGGGTGTCACCAAGATCGTGCCCGAGGCCGACGCCAAGCTGCATGCGGTGCCGGTAGGCAAGGGCGGCAGCACCAACGGCGACCGGATGATCACCCGGGTATTCAGCCTCAAATACGAATCTGCCAACCAGCTGGTGCCGGTGATCCGCCCCCTGGTGTCGCCCAACAACACGGTGAGCGCCTACCCGGGCAATAACTCGCTGGTGGTGACCGACTACGCCGAGAATCTGGCCCGGGTTGCCCAGATCATCGAATCCATCGACGTCCCCCAGGGCGATGCCCGGGTGATCCCGGTGCAGCACGCCTCGGCCACCGACCTGGCCCAAACCATCACCAAGCTGCTCAACGATGGCGCCGCCAACATCGCAGCCGCCGCAGGTGGCGGTGGTGACAACAGCCAGAAGGTCACAGTGATCGGCGACCCCCGCACCAACAACCTGCTGGTGCGCTCCGAAAACCCGGCCAAGCTCAACATCGTCCGTCAGATGGTGGGCAGCCTGGATCAACCCGGCGCCGCCGGCAACATCCATGTGGTGTACCTGCGCAATGCCGAAGCCACCAAGGTGGCCCAAACCCTGCGCGCCGTACTAAGCGGCGAGGCTGGTTCGAGCGGTTCGGGGGGCACGGGCAGCAGCAACAGCACCAGCAACAACACCTCCAGCTTCAGCGGCACGGGCTCCAGCACCGGCAACAGCAACTCCAGCACTTCCGGTAGCAGCTCCGGCTCCAGCAGCAACGCCAGCGGCTTCGGCAACACTCCATCGTTCAACAACAATAACAATGCCAATGCAGGCGCCCTGGGCAACGGCATCATCCAGGCTGACCCCTATACCAACGCCCTGATCATCACCGCCCCGGATGCGATTTATAACAACGTCCGGCGCGTGATCGACCAACTCGATCGGCGCCGCGCCCAGGTGTATGTGGAAGCCCTGATCGCCGAGATCAGCACCGACAAGGCCTCCGAAATCGGCATCCAGTGGCAGGTGGGCAAGTACGGCACCACCAGCGTGTATGGCGGCACCAGCTTCGGTTCCAGCGGCAACAACATCCTGACCCTGGCGGCAGGGCTGGCGAGCAGCTCTTCCGCCGTCACCCCGGGCAATGGTCTGAACCTGGTGCTCGGCGGTGGCACGATCACGGTGGGCGGGCGCACCATTGCCAATCTGAACACCCTGGCCCACTTCCTGGAATCCGACACCAAGACCAATATTCTGTCCACGCCCAATCTGGTCACCCTCGACAACGAGGAAGCCAAGATCGTGGTGGGCCAGAACGTGCCCTTCGTGACCGGCTCCTACGCCACCACCAGCAGCAACACCACCACCAACCCCTTCACCACCGTCGAACGCCGAGACGTGGGCCTGACCCTCAAGCTCAAGCCCCAGATCTCCGAAGGCGGCGCGGTGCGGCTCCAGATTTACCAGGAAGCCTCGGCGGTGATCGCCTCCACGGCCTCCAACACCAACGGCCCGAGCACCACCAAGCGCTCCATCGAATCCACCGTGCTGGTGGATGACGGCTCCATGATCGCCCTGGGCGGGCTGGTGGAAGACAGCTACAGCGGCAGCAACGAGAAGGTGCCCATTCTGGGCGACCTGCCCTGGATCGGCTGGATGTTCCGCTACGGCAGCCGCGAACGCGCCAAGACCAATCTGGTGGTCTTCCTGCGCCCGGTGGTGCTGCGGGATGCGGCCAGCTATCAGGGCCTGTCTGCCGACCGCTACAACTACATCATCGGCCAGCAGCAGAACGCCTCACCCCCGAATGACCGGATGCGCGGCGAACCGGGCGGCCCCGAACTGCCCCCGCCCGGCAGCAAGCCCCCGGCAGTGCCCGCCAACCCAGTCAGCCTGACCCCGGGCTCCGACATTCCGCCCCCGGTTGCGACCCCGGCCAAGCCATGAGCGCCCCCAGCCTGCCCTACGCCTTCGCCAAGGCCCACGGGGTGCTGGTGGCCGCCCTCCAGCCCGAGCACGTGGATCTGGTGATCCGCGATGACGCCGACCTCAGCATCCTGCCCGAGGTGCGCCGCACCCTGGGCCTGCCCCTGCGCCTCGAAACCCTGGGCCGCCATGCCTTTGAGGCACGCCTCGCCGAGGCCTACGCCGGCACCGAGAACAACGCCGCCGACGTGGTGGCCGACGTGGGCCTGGAAGTGGATCTCACCCAGCTCATGACCGAGCTGCCGGCGGTCGAAGACCTGCTCGAAACCCAGGACGACGCCCCCATCATCCGCATGATCAACGCCCTGCTCACCCAGGCAGTGCGCCAGGCCGCGAGCGACATCCACATCGAGCCCTACGAGCGCCACTCGGTGGTGCGCTTCCGGCGCGACGGGGTGCTGGTGGATGTGGCCCAGCCCCACCGGGCCCTGCATGCGGCCATGGCCTCGCGGATCAAGATCATGTCCAGCCTGGACATCGCCGAAAAACGCCTGCCCCAGGATGGCCGGATCGCCCTGCGCCTGGCCGGGCGCCAGGTGGACGTGCGGGTATCCACCCTGCCCACCACCCACGGTGAACGCATCGTGCTGCGTCTGCTCGACAAGGCCAGTGGCCAGCGGGGCCTGGACGGGCTGGGCATGGCGGCGGATACCGTCCGCCCCTTCGCCGAGCTGCTCAAGGAGCCCCACGGCATCCTGCTGGTCACCGGCCCCACCGGCTCGGGCAAGAGCACCACGCTCTACGCCGCCCTGCAGAGCATGGACGCCAAGACCCGCAACATCGTCACCGTCGAAGACCCGGTCGAATACGATCTGCCCGGCGTCGGCCAGATCCAGGTCAATCCCAAGATCGACCTCTCCTTCGCCCGAGCCCTGCGCGCGATCCTCCGGCAAGACCCGGACGTCATCATGATCGGCGAAATCCGCGACCTCGAAACCGCCCAGATCGCCGTCCAGGCCAGC
>JAJTBM010000270.1 GCA_021286885.1 Rhodocyclales bacterium | reverse complement strand
GAATCCAGTTGCCTTTGGCCACTTCGATCTTGTCGCCCAGCCCCGGGGTTTCCTGGTGCTTGATCACCCGCACGCCCAAAATTTTGCCTTGGACATCCACCCCCATCAGGCATACCACGTCCCCCGCATACCCCCGGCTGGCCATCTTGAACACGGCACCCTTGGGGTCGCCGCCCAGTCGGGCCCGATAAACGGTGACGCTGCTGCCATCGCCTTTGTCAAATTCGGCACTGTCCTTGAGCAGGTCGTTGTCAGACAGGCCCTCGGGCAGCACTTGTTTCAGGGAGTTTTGAAGATCCTGAGCTTCTGCGGCCTTGATGGCGTCGGTGGTGCTGTGATTGGCCAGGGCCAGCGCGGCACTGGTGGCCAGGCCCACGACGGCTAGCAGCACGCCGTGATAGCCGATCTTCTTTTGAAGTTCTTCCAGATTCATCATGGGCCTCGTCTCAGTCCTTGAGTTGCAGCGGACGACCCTGCTTGTCCCGGCCCAGGATGCGGGGCTTGGTGACACGGTCGATGACCGGGGTCAGGGTGTTCATCAGCAGTACCGCAAAGGCCACGCCCTCGGGATAGCCGCCCCAGGTGCGGATCACATAAGTGATGAAGCCGCAGCCAAAGCCGAAGATGAGCTTGCCCTTGCTGGTGGAAGGGGATGTGACGTAATCAGTGGCGATGAAGAAGGCCCCGAGCATCGCACCGCCTGATAACAGGTGGCTGCCGGCGTCCAGGAAGCGGGCTGGATTCACGCTGTGGCCGATCAGGGCTGGAATGGCCAGTCCGAGCAGCATGGCCAGGGGGATTTCCCAGGTGATGACCCCTAGAAAGAACAGCACCAGGCCACCCCCGGCAATCAGCAGGCTGCCGGTTTCACCCAGACTGCCTGCCCGCTCTCCGATGTAGGAAACGGCCGGGGCATGGGTGGCACCCATGGCGTGGGCCAGATCCAAACCTCGGCTCAATTCTGTCTTGGCGTAGCCCAGCAAGGATGCGCTGGTGACTGCATCGGGGATGGGCAGGGCGCCCAGGGTAATCAGCAGGCTCTGATGAAAGCCCGGGGCATCTGCGCTGCTTATGGGGAGCGGCATGACCCATAAGGTTAAAGGCACCGGAAAGGACACCAGCAGGGCTACCCGGGCCACCATAGCCGGATTGAAGGGGTTTTGCCCCAGTCCGCCAAACACCTGTTTGCCGAACACGATCGCCAGCAGCCCACCCACCACGGCCACCCACCAGGGCGCCCAGGGGGGAAGCGTCATGGCCAGCAGCCAGCCGGTGAGAATGGCCGAGCCGTCGGTGAGCTGGGGTTTAGTGAGGCGTCCGGCCAGGCGAATGCACAGGGCTTCCCAGAACACACAGGAGCCCACTGTCAGCAGGAACAGGAAAATGGCTGGCCAGCCGTACAGCCAGAAGCCGTACAGGGTGGCCGGAACCAGGCTTGCCTGCACCAGGAACATGGTGCGGCTGACCGAGGCCTTGCTCGGAACGTGGGGGGCGGCGGCAGGTGTGGCACTGCCGGCCATGCTAAGCGGGCTCATGATCAGGCTCCAGAAGTGGCTTTCTTGGCGGCCGCAGCAGCGGCTGCTGCTGCTTTCTCGGCCTTGCGTTTGGCGGCGGCTTCGGCCTTCTCCCGGGCCTCCCGTTCCAGGCGTTCGGTGCGCTTGGTGGCCAGCTTCTTGGTGGCTTCGGTGCGTAGCTTGCCGCGCTCTTGGGCCCACAGCTGGCCCTTGGCGTGGGTGAAGTACTGGACCAGGGGAATGTGGGAGGGGCAGACGTAGGAGCAGCAACCGCAGGAGATGCAATCCCCGAGGCCCAGTTGTTCGGCCCCGTCCAACTTGTCGGCCCGGATGTTGTTCACTATTTCCAGGGGCAGCAGGCCCATGGGGCAGGCCCGCACGCAGCTGCCGCAACGGATGCAGTTGCGTGCATCTTCCTCAGCCACTTCGGCGGCGTTGAAGGCCAGAATGCCGGCGGTGCCTTTCACCACGGGCACGTGGGCATGGGGAATCACGTTGCCCATCATCGGCCCGCCCATGATCAGACGGGCGGCGGTGCCCTTGTAGCCCCCGGCAAAGGCGATCAGATCCGACACCAGGGTGCCGATGGGTACTTCGTAGTTGCCGGGCTCGCCCATGGCGCCCCCGTTGAGGGTCAGCAGGCGCGACACCAGGGGGCGGCCTTCGTACACCGCCTGGCGGGTGGCGTAGGCGGTGCCCACGTTATGCACGATCACCCCCACGTCGGCGGCCCGGGCGTCGGAGGGGACTTCCTTGCCCGTGAGCTCGACGATCAGCTGCCGGTCGGAGCCCATGGGGTAGCGGGCCGGTACCGGGCAGATCCTGATCTTGCCGCGTCCGGCGGCGGCTTCCTGCATGGCGGCGATGGCTTCGGGTTTGTTGTCTTCGATGCCGACCAGCGCTTCCTGGGCGCCGGTGGCATGCATCATCAGCTCGATGCCTTCGATGATCCGGCTCGGGGCATCCCGCATCAGCCGGTCATCGCAGGACAGATAAGGTTCACACTCGCTGCCGTTGATGATGAGCTGGGTGATCTTGGAGCGCAGCCCCAGAGCCAGCTTGACGGCGGAAGGGAAGGTGGCGCCCCCCAGGCCCACCACACCGGCTTCGGCCACCTTGCGGGCCAGGTCGGCGGGGGAGAGGCCGAAAGGATCGGCGATGGGGGTGAGGTCGATCCAGCGGTCTTCCCCGTCACTCTCGATGGTGATGGCCATGAAGGGCAGGCCGGAAGGGTGGGGGGCGGTGATTTCACCAATCGCCACCACGGTGCCGGAGGTGGAGGCGTGGATGGGGGCCGAGATGTTGCCCTGGGCTTCGGCGATGCATTCGCCCTTCAGCACCTTCTGGCCCACCACTACCCGGGGGCGGGCTGCCGCACCCACGTGCTGGGAGAGCGGAATGTACACCCGGGGCGGAACCGGAATCCGGCGGGTCTTGATGTCCGCAGCCGGGCGTTTGTGATCATCCGGGTGCACGCCCCAGGATGACTTGAAGAAATCCATGAATCCCATCTTGTTTCTCCTCAGGCGGCCACGGGCTTGGGCCAGACCCAGTGCTGGACGCTGACCGGCAGCGGCTGCAGCGACAGGGCTTCGGTGGGGCACTTCTCCACGCAGCTGTTGCAGCCGGTGCAGGCTTCCCGGATGACGTTATGAATCTGTTTGGCTGCACCGATGATGGCGTCGGTGGGGCAGACCTTGGAGCAGCGGGCGCAGCCGATGCAGATCTCTTCCTTGACGAAGGCCACCTTGGGGCCGTCGTCTGCGATCTGGCTCAGATCCACGCTGATGCCCAGCTTGGCTGCCAGGGCCGTGGCCAGGGCCTTGCCACCGGGGGGGCAACAGGTGACCGGGGCGCTGCCATCCACAATGGCGGCGGCGGCTCCGGAACAGCCCGGGAAGCCGCATTGCCCGCAATTGGAACCGGGCATCATGGCGGTGATCTCTTCGGCAAAGGCGTTTCCTTCAACAGCAAACACCCGGTCGGCAAATCCCAAGACCAGCCCCAGGATCAGACTGAGTGCGGTCAGACTGGCTACAGCGACGAACATGGCGTATCTCCTGAAAGGCGTGATCAGTTGAAGTTGAGGCCCGAGAAGCCCATGAATGCGAGGGCCAGCAGGCTGGCTGTCATGAAGCTCACCGGCGCACCGGCAAAGGCCGCCGGAACCCGGGCGAGGGCCAAGCGCTCACGGATGCCGGCAAACATCAGCAGCACCAGCGAGAAGCCCACCGCTGAGCCGAAGCCGTAAATCACCGCATGGAAAAAGCCTGCTTTTTCCTGGGCGCTGATGAGGGGTAGCCCCAGCACTGCGCAGTTTGTGGTGATGAGGGGAAGGTAGATCCCGAGGCTTTGGTACAGGCCTGGAGAAGACTTGCGGATGAACATTTCGACAAACTGAACCACCGCTGCAATCACCAGGATGTAAATCAGGATGCGCAGGTATTCGATGCCAAAAGGCACAAGGATCAGGTTCTCCAGCGCCCAGCAGGCGGCGCTGGCGAGGGTGATCACAAACGTGGTGGCCATCCCCATCCCGAGGGCGGCATCGATTTTTTTGGAAACCCCCATGAAGGGGCACAGGCCGAGGAACTTGACCAGCACCACGTTATTCACAATGGCAGTGGAAAGCAGGAGCAGAACAAAGTCAGTCATGGCGGCAGACACCTGAGTCGAGTCACTCGCCGCTGTGCATACCCCGTGCCATGACGCACGAAAAAGTCAAAAACCCTTATTGCAGAAGGTGTTTGGCCAGATAGGCCGAAGAAGGGCATGGGGGAAGGTGCCTGTGCGCTTGCAACAATTGTCGGGAACGCGACAGGGTAATGTCGGCTCCGGAAGGGTGTTGCGCACATGAAACCTGCAAAAACCTTGCAAAAAGCCTGTGAAATACTGAAGAAAACCTTGCAAAAGAGCTGTTTTCCCTGATGGCGTGACGCTTGGAAAGCCTTGTGAAATAACGAGTCCCGGGCTTGGGTGCGCCGCAACGTAGTTGATCTGTGTCAAAATGTCACTCTTAACGCGGGGTATCCTTCCGCGAAGCCTGCCGGAGTGTTTCGGCAGTCAGGGGGGTTTTGGTTTTTTTTTATGAGGTGACTCACATGCAATCGCAGACTTACAACTATAAAGTCGTGCGGCAGTTC
>JAJTBM010000002.1 GCA_021286885.1 Rhodocyclales bacterium | reverse complement strand
GGTTACGAATCGCCCCGTGGGCCACCATCAGCAGATACAGGTCGTGATTACCCAACACGGTGGTCGCTGCCGGGCCCAGATCCCGCACAAAACGCAGGGTTTCCAGGGATTCGGGGCCCCGGTTCACCAGATCCCCCACCAGCCACAGCCGGTCCCGCCCTGCGCTGAAGCCGATTTTGTCGAGAAGCGCCGTCAGGGCCGTAAAACAGCCCTGAACATCGCCAATTGCATAAGTCGCCATGAAAAGACGCTCCGCAGCAGGAGCCTAAGCGCCGGCTGCCATATTGTTGATGAGCTGCAGCTGGGGAGGCTCATGCCGCGCCGGCTGATACTCAGGCACCCAGCGCCGCAGTTCGCGCCGCACTTCAGCCGCGCCGACCGCCCGGCGCTGACGCAACCAGTTGAGAATGTTATCCAGCTCCGCCGGATCCACCGGCACTGCCCGGGCAATGCGCAGCTTGGGATGGTGGGTGGCGCGAGTCTGCTCCGCGTCGGCCAGCACTTCTTCGTACAACTTCTCGCCGGGGCGCAGGCCGGTAAATACCACCTGCACCTTCTCTTCGGATTGGCCCGACAGGCGGATCATGTCCCGGGCCAGATCGGCGATGCGCACCGGCTCGCCCATGTCGAGCACAAAGATTTCACCCCCATGCCCCATGGAGCCGGCCTGGAGTACCAGCTGGGCCGCCTCGGGGATGGACATGAAATAGCGGGTGATCTCCGGATGAGTCACGGTCAGCGGCCCGCCAGCGGCCAGCTGGGCCTGGAACTTGGGGATCACGCTGCCCGCACTGCCCAGTACGTTGCCAAAACGCACCATTTCAAACTGGGTCTTGCCCTGGGCTGAAAGCATCTGGCAGACCAGCTCGGCCATGCGCTTGGTGGCACCCATTACATTGGTCGGGTTCACCGCCTTGTCGGTGGAAACGAGTACGAAGCGCTCCACCCCAAAGCTCACCGCGCTGCGTCCCACCTGCCAGGTACCCAGCACATTGTTGCGCACCGCCTGCCAAGCGTTATCTTCTTCCATCAGGGGCACGTGCTTGTAGGCAGCGGCATGGAAGATCACGTGGGGATGGTAGCGCCCAACGATTTCATCCACCCGTACCGCGTCCTTCACGTCACCTGCAATGGCCACCAGCTGGAGGCGCGGGAAGTGGGTCGCAAACTCTTCGGTGAGGTTGTAGAGGGCAAACTCGTTGAGCTCGAAACACACCAGCAGGGAAGGCTCAAAGCGGGCAATCTGGCGGCACAGTTCGGAGCCGATGGAGCCCCCGGCCCCCGTCACCATCACCACGCGCCCCTTGAGGCAGTGGCCGACTTGTTCGGTATCGATGCGTACCGGGTCGCGCCCCAGCAAATCTTCCACATTCACCTGGCGGATTTCGTTGAAGCGCACATGGCCCGACATCATTTCGTCGATGGAAGGCACGATCAGCGGGCGCACCCCCGAAGACACGCACAGCCCCGCCACCTTGCGCCGAATCTCATGGCGCACCGAAGCCATGGCGATGATGGCGTGGGAGCACTTGTAATACTCGGCCCAGTTCTTGAGCTCGGTGGTGGCCCCCAGCACCTTGTGGCCCTGGATTTCCCGACCATGCTTGTGCCAATCGTCATCGAGCAAGCCCACCACCCGCCACTGGGCCGACTGGGCCAGCTCGCGCACCAGATGGGCGCCAGTCTTGCCCGCCCCCAGAATCAACACCGGCTGGCCCTGGGCTCGCAAGGCGCCAAAATGGCGATATTCCTTCCAGCTGCGATACAAGACCCGAGTGCCACCAATGTAAAAGAACAGCAGCACCGGGAACATCATAAACACCAAGCGCGGCACCCAGGGCTCGGTATGCAGCAACAGGGTGAGGATGATGGGCACCAGCACCGCCCCCACACTCAAGGCCCGGGCAATCCGCAGCAGGTCGGGCAGACTGGCAAAGACCCAGATCCCCCGATAGAGCCCAAAAAAACGCAGTAGCACCGCCTGCAGGGGCAGCACCATGCCCAACCCCATCAGCATGGGGCGAACAAACTCGGGCGGGATGGCAAAGTCAAAACGCAGCTGGTAGGCCAGCAACCAGGCCAGACAGACCCCCACCGTATCAGACAGAAATACCAGCAGGGAACGGGAGATCAGGGACATGGCAGACTCAGGTGGGGCCGTTCTGGTGGCGGCGCCAAGCCTGATCCACCAACACGCCGATGATGCAATACGCGATGCATCCGATTGTAATGACCCCAATCTGAACGGGGAATGCAAAATGTAATATTACCAGCGCCCCTACGCCGCATGCGCACATTAACCCATACGCAAACAGGGCGGTACGCCGGTGCCCCCAACCCAGTTGCACCAAGCGCTGATAATAGTGGGTGCGATGGGGCAGCCAGATTTTTTCGCCGCGCCAGGCCCGGCGCAGCAGGGTCACAGTGGCATCTGCACAAAAGGGCGAGAACACCGCCAGCGGAAACCACAGGGGCCACAGCCCCTGCTGCCAGCCATACAGGCCCAGCCCGGCCGCCATATAACCCAGGGGCACCGAACCCACATCTCCCATGAAAATCCGGGCTGGATGGAAGTTGAAGCACAGAAAGCCCCCCGCCGCCGCCGCGATGCTGGCGCACAGCAGGGCCAGGGTCATGTCGCCCCCCAGGGCAGCGCCCAACCCGCAAGCACCAAAGCCGAACACGGCCATGCCACCCGCGAGGCCATCGGAACCATCCATGAAGTTGTACAGATTGGCCATCCAGACCAGGCCCAGAAAGGCCGGGAGCAGCCCCCAGCCCGGCCCGGGCAAATCTGCCAGACCGAGAAATACGAGGGCCGCCAGGGCCTGGGCGGCGAAGCGCACCCGCGCAGGCAGGCCGCTGCGATCATCCACCAGATTGAGCACTGCGAGGCCAAACGCCCCCCCGAGTACCGCCCACATGGAAGGCGCAAAGCCCCGCACCAGGCCCAAGACCAGCCCGGCCCCCAGCACCCCGCCCATGACCCCCACCCCACCGGTGCGGGGGGTTGGGCGCACATGCAGGGAGCGCTCATTCGGGTGATCCAGAAAATACAGCACCGAGCCCGGATCGCAGCACATCCGGGTAAGCCACCAGGCCAGCCCGAAGGCCAGCAGGGGCATATACCATTCATTCAGCACTCAACATCTCCCTGAGGCCCGCCGCCAGATTGACCTGGGGCTGCCAGCCCAACTCCGTTTGCAAACGAGTGGGAAGATAACAGGCGGAACCCAATAATTTGTCGAGGGCTTCGCTATCCAGGGGCAGCCGCCGCCCCAGCAGGGCCTCCAGCCCATCCCCCAGCCGGGCCAAACCGGCCAGCACGGCGTAGGGTACCGCCCAACGCCGGGCGGGCAGGCCCAGGGCAGCCCGCAGGGCGTCGTACAGCTGGCGGCCCGACGCGGTATCGGGGTGGGCCACTACATAGGTCTGCCCTGCCGCCTGGGGGGCTCGGGCCACCAGCAGCATGGCGGCCACCACATCATCCCCATGCACCAGGGAACGCCGGTTGGCTGTTTCGGGCAGGGGCGGAAACACACCCTTGCGCACCAGCGCGGCCATGCGCTCCAGATTGCCCCGCCCGCCCGCCCCATACACCATGGCCAGACGCAGGCTCACCGCATGCATCCCGCTTTGGGCGGCGATGGCATGCAGGGCGGCCTCACCGGCGCGCTTGGCCCGGCCATAGTCGGTTTCGGGGGGTAAGGGACAGGATTCGTCGATACACCGGGCGCCTGGCTCGCCCATGGCCTTCACGCTGGAGAACAACACAAAGCGCTGCACCCCGGCCGCCGCTGCAGCCTCGGCCATGGCCTGGGTGCCCTGGGCATTCACCGCATGATGGCGCCGGGCTTCATCGGCCCCCATCGCGCTAAAGGCGTGGGCATGGCCGGCGCAGTGGAAAACCGTACTCACCCCCACACAGGCCCGGGCCAGGCTGGGCACATCCAGCAAGTCGCCCTGCACTTCCCGGGGGTGGCAGGGGCTGCCCCGGGTCAGCACGCGCACTTCATGGCCCAGGGCTTCGAGCCGGGCCACCAGGCGCCGGCCAATGAAGCCCCGTCCGCCGGTCACCAGAACCCGGCCCAGATCGCTGACACTCAGAATATTTCCTCCTGGCGCAGATAGGTCGGGAAACGGGGCAAGCCGTCCCGGGTCCGCGCCCTGAAACGATAGGTGATGCGGGTGCCCACCGCAGGGGGATGGGCGCGCAGGACATCATCCAGCCCACTCCCCACCTGAAAACGGCGCCCCTCGGCATCTTCCACCAACAACGCCCCCACCTGCCCTGCCAGCCGACCCTTGCCGGCCAGATGGGCGAGGACGGTGGCCTCGGCGTCTTCGTGGGGTTTGAATTTGAGCAGCACATCCTGCCGCCCGGTGAGCCAGGGCGCATCGGCCTTGTGCAGCATCAGGCCCTCGCCGCCCAGGGCAATGACCTGCTGCAAACGCGCTTCTAGCGCGGCCCGATCCGCCAGACGAAACTGTTCGGCGGGCAAGACCCAGGAGGCTGCGCCCCGCTGCTGGATGCCCGCCAGCCGGGCGACCCGTTCAGTGAAACTACCGGCACCGCCGGGCTGTTCGTACACCCGGTACTGGATCTGGCGCCACTCTTCGTCCCGGGGCTGGAGGCGGCGCACCGCACCGGCCAGGGCCTCGAAACGGCCTCGGCCCATCCACAACTCGCCATCCAGGGCTTCCGGGGGCAAGCCCGCCAAAAACCAGGCCGGCGCCGGCACCAGACGGCCACTGCGAAAGCGCAGGTGCTGGCCATCCCACACCGCCCGCACCCCATCCAGCTTTTCGCTCACCCAATAATCGGCCACCACCAGGGGGCCTTTGGGTACCTGAGCGAGCAGGAGCGGGGGCCCATCCGAGGCTGCCGCCAACGCAGGCACTGCAGGCAGCAGACTCAGTACCCCAACCCATGCCGCACGCACCAAAGAAGAAGAAACCACGTTCTGTATCGAGGAAGTCACCACCATCGCCACCCATGGATCTGGAAGAAAACCCGCGCAGATGCGCCGAACAGGCGGATGTGATGCCACCCCTTGCGGGCCGCATGGCCCCCATGGTGCACCACCCGCACCTGCGGAACATATGCAATACGCGTTATTCTGCCAGCCCGCAGGCTCAGGTCAAAATCTTCAAAATACAGAAAAAACCGGGGATCAAACCCGCCCAAAGCGTGTAAAACCTGACGCCTGAACAACATGCAGCAACCACTCACAATGGGTGGGGACCACAGCACGTCGTGCGCATTTACCAAGTCTTGCATTTCATAGCGCGCCAGGCGCCGGGCGAAGGGTTTGCGCAGGCGTGCCGGGACAAAGCCCCTCACAAACAGATCCAGCAGGCTGGGCATGCGCTTGCACAGATACTGGAGCCGTCCATCGCTCCAGCGGGCCGCTGGTGCCAGCAGGCCACAGTCCGGGTGGGCCGCCATGAAAGCCAGGGCCTGCACAAGGGCATCCGGAGCCAACTCCAGATCCGGGTTGAGGATCAGGTGATACTCGCCCATGGCGTGCAGTGCCAAGTTATGCCCACGCCCGAAGCCCACATTTCCCTGCCCCCGGTGCCAGACCACCCGCCAACCCGGCGGAAAGGCAAAGCCTAGTGGCAGATGTGCATCACCGTTGTCCACAAGGTGAAGCACCGGCACCACCTCTGCCGTCCGGCAGGCGATGACCAGTGCTTCCAGGGTTGCCGCCAGCGCGGCCAAATCAGGGCGAAAGAGCACCAAACTGATGCTCAGACGCCCAGGAGCACAAGACTCAGACATCAAACCTTGTAATAACTCCGATACCACTCGATGAAGCGGCCAATGCCTTCGCTCACCGGGGTGGCGGGCACAAAGCCGGTCCACTCGTTAAGGGTGTCGGTATCGGCGTAGGTGGCGGGTACGTCCCCATCCTGGAGGGGGAGGAAATTCTTCTGGGCCTGCTGGCCGAGTGCGTCCTCGATGGCGCCAATAAAGCCCATCAGTTCCACCGGGTTGTTGTTGCCGATGTTGAACACCCGGTACGGCGCCTTGCCCCGGGCGGGATCGGGGTTGTTGGAGTCGTAATTGGGATCCGGCTCGGCCACGCGGTCCATGGTGCGCACCACACCCTGAACGATGTCGTCGATGTAGGTGAAATCCCGCTTCATCTTGCCGTGGTTGAACACGTCGATGGGGCGGCCTTCCAGAATGGCCTTGGTAAACAGGAACAGGGCCATGTCGGGACGCCCCCAGGGGCCGTACACGGTAAAGAAGCGCAGGCCGGTGGTGGGCAGGTTGAACAGATGGCTGTAGGTGTGGGCCATCAGTTCATTGGCCTTCTTGGTGGCGGCGTACAGGCTGACGGGATGGTCAACGCTGTCGTGCTCGGAGAAGGGCATCTTGGTGTTGCCACCGTACACGCTGGAGCTGCTGGCATACACCAGGTGCTGCACCTTGCTGTGGCGGCAGCCTTCGAGGATGTTGGTGAAACCCACCAGATTGCTGTCGATGTAAGCGTGGGGGTTCTGCAGGGAGTAGCGCACGCCGGCCTGGGCTGCCAAGTGGATCACCCGGTCGAACTTCTCTTCGGCAAACAGCTTGGCCATGCCTTCCCGGTCGGCCACGTCCATCTTCACGAAACGGAAGTTCTCGTGGGGGGTCAAACGGGCCAGGCGGTCCAGCTTGAGCTGGACATCGTAGTAATCGTTGAGGTTGTCGAGGCCGACCACCTGATCTCCGCGCCCCAGCAGGAGCAGGCTGGTATGACTGCCGATGAAACCGGCCGCACCGGTAACGAGAATTTTCATGGTCGCAGAAGTCTCGGAAGAAAAAGGGGAAAAAAGGAACACAGCCTGGGCCGTCACAATCCAACCGGCCCCCGGGCCTGAACTCCCGTAATCCTTGATTCTCGCATGGCCCGGACAGGGGCGTAAATCGGCCCCCTTCTTGCATACGTGGCATCTGCAACGCCCCGCCCGGTATACTTCAAACAATTGGCAACATTGGTGTTTTCCCTTGATTTCTCGTTTCTTATATTCCGTTCTATGGCACGTGCTCGTTCCGCTGGTACTGCTGCGCCTGTACTGGCGCGGGCGCAAGCAGCCCGCCTACCGCCAGCACATCCAGGAACGCTTTGGTTTTTACCCCCAGCGCCTGCCAGGGCCGGTGATCTGGCTGCATGCGGTTTCGGTGGGCGAAACCCGGGCGGCGGCGCCCCTGGTGCACGCCCTACTTGAGGCCCACCCGGGCTATCAGCTGCTGCTCACTCACATGACCCCCACGGGCCGGGCCACCGGCGAAACCCTGTTTGCCGAACACGGCGAGCGGGTGATGAGCGCCTATCTGCCCTACGATCTGCCCTGGGCCACCCTGCGCTTTCTGGAGCATTTTCGGCCGCGCATCGGCATCCTGATGGAAACCGAGCTGTGGCCGAATCTGGTGCAATCCTGCGTGGAAACCCATACCCCGCTGGCGATGGTGAATGCCCGCCTGTCTGCCCGTTCGGCCCGGGGCTATGCCTTCATCGGCAGCCTGGCGCGCCAGGCCTTTGCCAATCTGAGCGCCATCGGTGCCCAGACCGAAGCCGACGAGCAACGCCTGAGCGCCCTGGGCGCCCGCTTCGTGAGCCCCACCGGCAACATGAAGTTCGACATCAACCCGCCCGCGCCCATGCTGCTGCTGGGCAGTGAATTGCGCCAACGCATCGGCGCCCGCCCGGTGGTGCTGGCCGCCAGCACCCGGGAGGGAGAAGAAGGCCCGCTGCTGGAGGCCTTCAAGCATTACTGCGCCCCCCATGTGCTGTTGATGCTGGTGCCGCGCCACCCCCAACGTTTTAATGAAGTGGCCCAGCTTGCCCGCAAGGCCGGGCTCCAAGTCCAGCGTCGCTCAGAAAACGCCCCCATCCGGCCGGACACCCGGGTCTTGCTGGGGGATTCGATGGGGGAAATGTTCGCCTACTACAGCGCCGCCAGCGTGGCGCTGATCGGCGGCTCCTGGCGCCCCCTGGGCGGGCAGAACCCGATTGAGGCGAGTGCGGTGGGCTGCCCGGTCATTGTCGGCCCCCACACCTTCAACTTTGAGCGGATCTGCAATCAGGCGGTGAGTTCAGGGGCGGCCATGCGCGCCCAGGATATTGGCGACGGTATGCGCCTCGCCATTGAAGTGATGGATCACCCCGGGCGGCGCAAGATCATGGCCGGGGCGGGCATCCGCTTTGCCCTTTCCCACCGGGGCGCCACCGGGCGCACCATGGATCTGATCACCCCGCTGCTCAAGATCGCCCGCCCCCGCTACCGGCGCCCGCCGGCACCGCAGCCGGGCTAAAGGCTCAGGCCACCGGGCGGAGCAGGTAATCCAGGGCCCAGCCGGCAAAGATCGCGGCGCCCACCCAGTTGTTGTGCAGAAACGCCTTGAAGCAGGGGCCCCGCTCCCGGTGGCGGATCAGGGTGTAGTGGTACACCATGAGCCCGGCTGCCACCGCCAGCCCGGCCCCAAACGGCCAGCCGCGCCCACCCGCCAGCCCCACCCAACCCAGCAGCAGCAGGGTGGCGAGGTAGCACAGCATCACGGCCAGCACGTCAAAACGGCCAAAGGTGATGGCCGAGGTCTTGATACCGATTTTCAGGTCATCGGGCCTGTCCACCATGGCGTACTCGGTATCGTAAGCCACCGCCCAGAACACATTCGCCACCAGCATCACCCAAGCTTCCAGCGGCACCGTAGCCTGGGCGGCGGCGAAGGCCATGGGGATCCCAAACCCGAACGCGATGCCCAGATAAGCCTGGGGAATCGCCAGGAAACGCTTGGTAAAGGGATAACTGCCCGCCAGGAACACCGCCGGCACGCTGAGGGCAATGGTCAGCCCGTTCAGGGGCAGCACCAGCACAAACGACAGCAGCGAGAGCCCCGCCGCCAGCAGCAGCGCCTCCTTGGTGCTGACCCGCTTGGCGGCCAGGGGGCGCTCCTTGGTGCGTTCCACATGGCCGTCAAAATCCCGGTCGGCGTAATCGTTGATGACGCAGCCTGCCGAGCGCATCAACACCGTGCCGAGCACAAAAATCAGCACATGCAGCAGGGCCGGGCGCCCGTCTGCCGCCACCCACAGGGCCCACAGGGTGGGCCACAGCAACAGCAGAATGCCGATGGGCTTGTCGAGGCGCATCAGCTTCTTGTA
Source organism: Rhodocyclales bacterium (assembly GCA_021286885.1). GTDB lineage: Bacteria > Pseudomonadota > Gammaproteobacteria > Burkholderiales > Rhodocyclaceae > Zoogloea. The sequence goes on along the minus strand of JAJTBM010000002.1, from coordinate 20,375 downwards.
CTCGACGAGGCGTTGGTTCAGGCTCAGGGCGCTCATGGACGCAGACTCCGGATGGCAGGCAGAAAGATTTCGGTGATCAACAAAGGCTCCTGGTGGCGCACAAAAGCCGAGCGCCGGGCCCACAAGGGCGGCAAGCGTGTTTCCCCCAGGGCCGCGCAGGCCTGATGCCAGCGCCGGTCCCGGGCATCCAGCCGGCCCGCTTCCAGGGGCGAACGGCGGACTCGAGGATCGTCAAACAGCACCGCCGCCAGGGGCCGACCGCCCAAATGGCGCACCAGATGCCAGGCGGGGGGCACCACCGGCCCCGCCACCAGCGAACGCGCAAACACCACCGGCACCCCATCCGCCAGCAGCAGCACATCCCGGTGCCAGACATCCCCGTGGGGCACGCCCCCCAGGGCGGCCCGCTCATCGGGCAGGGCCGGGCCCTTGCCCTGGAACACCAGGCGCAGGCTGAAGTGCGCACAACGGGCGCGGATGCGGGCAGTCAGGGAATGGTCATCGGTCAGCCAGCCCCGCATTGGGTGCGGAGCCTGCCAGGCCGCCATCCGGAACGGATCACGTCCCGGAAAATGGGCGAGAGTCATGTTGCAGGGGGAAGGAAACGCGCAGGCGCCCGATTGTAGTGCCCGCCCCCGAGGGTGCCAAGGCGCCCGCCCGGGTTTGCGCGACACCCGGGCTCAGGGATAAGGGAAGCTGGCGCGCAATTGACGCTCGGCGTAGAAGGCCGCCCCCGCCGTGCCCGGGCAGGCGCCGGCCTGGGGCTGGTTGCAGGCGGTAGCCACCACCTGGCAGATGCTGAGGGTGCTGCCCGCCTCGTTATAGCGCTGGCTCGTGGCCACCACCGTGATGGTGAACTCCGCCAGCCCGCCTCCCGCATTGAAGCTCTGGGTGCCACTGCAACTCCCCTGGCGCAGACCCTGGTAGAAGCCCCACTCCAACCCACTGCGGGCGGCCTGATAGGCCCGGCTGGCCAGAAACTCCTGGGCCATGCCTGCTTGGCGCAAGCTGGCCATGCGTACCAGAAACACCGCCAGCCCGCTCAGGATGACCAGGATGAAGATGGCCGCCGGCAGGGCCAGGCCAGCGCTACGCCACGCGGGGGAGCAGCGTTCAGGGCGCATTGTCCACCGCCACCTGCCGGAACAGCCGGATGCTTTCGGCGCCACTGGCCAGACTGAGGCTCATGCTGAGCATGCCGCTGCGGCTCGCCAGCGCATCAAAGCTGAAACTGCAGCCGGCCACCTGATCCACCACCAAAGCACTGCTCCCGCCCAGGGGCGGGGTGGGCTGGCTGGCCCCATAGGCGTAGCCGCTGATCCGATACAGGGTGCCCCCCACCGTATCACACGCGTAGGTCACCGGGCCCGTGGCCACAAAAAAGCGCCGGGCCGGCGATTCGTACGGAAACAGAAAGCTGGCAAAGCTCAGCACGCTGCCGCTCAGGCCGCTGATGGCAGCCCGGTTGCTGCCCGCATAGGCATCCGCATCGGAGCCGCTGCCCAGGTTCATCACCACCAGCGCTGCGCCGCTGGGCACGTCCGGCACCGGGCCTAGAATGTCGAAGCTGGCGTCCGCCCCGGTGAAGTCCAGCAGATTGCCGCTCCCGTCTCCCGCGAGGGAAGCCCGGTAACGGCCCGCACCGCTGGTTGCGATGAATTCCAGATACACCACGCTCCCGGCCGCCCCCACCCGCAGGCTGTTGGGCAGGGCGGTGCGCACCTCCCGGGCCATGCGCTGCAGCGTGGCATCGGCCAGATCCACCAAGGCCACCCGCTGGCTGGTGTCGGCATAGGCCTGGATGGGGGCCCGCACGAACACCGCCACCATGCCAGCCACAATGCCGAGCACGCTCAGGGTCACCACCATCTCGATCAGGGTGAAGCCCTGGCACTTGGGCGGGATTTCAGGGCAGGGCGTTGGGCGCATAGCGGGTTCGCCAGCCTTCCAGAATGTAGGTTTGCCCATCTGGCGCGGTCACTCTCACCTGGATGCGCAGGGCTTCCGAAGCCGGCACGCTCCCCAGGGCCGCCGCCTGGATGCTGATGCTGGCCTGGTAGTTCTCCAGGCCGGGCAAGGGCTGGCCCGCCTGATCGGTGATCCCGCGCATGGCGTAGCCCTGGTAATCGTTCACGTTGTCGTAGGGGCGGGTATTGCCCGCCTCGGGGCCCAGGGCTTCGGGGAGGCTGGCGCACGTCGCTGCCGAAGTGGCGGTTTCAGCGGCCGCATCCTGCACATCGCACCAGCTGAAGGCGGCCCGGCGCACCTCTTCGAGCAGGGCTTCGGCCACCGCCAGAGCCTGGCGGCGCAGCATCGGATCGGCGGAGCCGCGCACCGTCTGGCTGTAGGCCACCAGCACGCCTGCCAGCCCCACCGCCACGATCACCACAAACACGATCAGCTCGATGAGGGTCACGCCCCGCTGGTGCCGGCCCAAAAAACCTGCATCAATGGACATGGCCGCTCTCCGCCTCCACCACCAGGGTTCGGGCCGGGCTGCCACCGATGGCGAAACTCACCGCCGCAGAAGGCCGCCCCTGGGGATCAAAACTGAAACTCGCCGGGCTCATGCGGATGCTGACCCCATTGGGCGGGCTGAGGCTGAGGGCGCCGCCGCCCACCGGATCGGCCAGGGGCAGGTCGCAACTGGCCGAAGCCGGCGCGCTACTGATGCGCATGCTGAGCACACTGCCGCTCAGGCTCACGCAGGCAGTGCGGCGCTGGGCAATGGCGGTGCGGCGGACGTGCTGAAGACTGGCCTTCAGGGTGTCGGCATAGCCCCGGCTGGCAAAGCTGGTCTGATCGGCAAAGCGGGGCAGAATCACCACCGCCAGGGTGGCCGTCAGCAACATCACGGCCACCAGCTCCAGCAGGGTGTAGCCCCGCCCATCGCGTCGGCCCATGATGCGGGCCCGGGGCTTACTGGGTGCAGGTCAGGGTGGCCGCCACCGTCTTACCCGCTGTGCCCTTGGAATGGGACACCAGGCAGTTGGTATCGGTGACGCCCGCACCGCTGCAGGCCAGCGTCCCCGTCACGGTGATATTGGTGGGCACCCCGCCGCTCAGCAGGCTGGCCGCCACGGTGGAGCAAGCTCCCCCGCTCTTGACGGTGACCACCCCGGTGCCACTCGCCCCCCGAGCCACCGAAGTCGCGTAGTTGAGGGCCGAGGCGGAAGTCAGCCCCCCGGCCACCCCCTGGGCGGCAGCGTCGCCGGCATCAGCCGACAGATCTACAAACTTGGGCACCGCCACGGCGGCCAGAATGCCCAGAATCACGATCACCACCACCAGTTCAATCAGGGTAAAACCCTTTTGAGCATGCGCACGCATCATCATCGCCTCACAGGAAATCACAGGTTCGTCGGTTAATGGGCTGCTCCAGGCAAACCCGTGGCCTGTTATCTGTAACGGCAGCGGCCCGGGAGGAATTGAGATTTCCAGGCAAGGATTCAAAACCACTGGTAAGGACGTGCCACCAGCTCCACTGTTTCCGGGCGCAGACTGGGCCCGGCCTGCAATTGCCAGATCAAGCGCGGAGGGCGCTCATCAAGCCGACGATCCAGGTGGGCATGAAACCGGGGCAGATACACCAGCGCATGCTGATCGCTCAGGTAATACCAGCCCTGCTCCGGGGGGCGGGGCAACGCGGCCACGGCCCCGTGGTAATCCGCAGGCGGCTGGGCCAGCCAGGCCATGGGATTACGCGCCAGCCAGGCATCCACAGGGATGTCCTGGTGATGCAGCAGCGCATCCATCTGGGCATAGCGCAGCCCGGTGCGGACCTGGGTGATGGTCAACTCCACCCGGGTTTTCTCCGCCAGCTCCTGGTAGGCCGAAATCCGGTTGAGCAGCACCGCCATGCACACCGCAATCACCGCCATGCTGGTGACAAACTCCACCGACCCCAGACGCCAGCGCCGCTGCATCTCAGCCCCCACCCTTGAGGGCCAGACGCCCCAGATCCCAGATGGGCATGAAGATGCCCAGGGCCATGATGAGCATCATGATCCCCAGGGCCACCACCAGAATCGGCTCGATCTGGCTGGCCAGGGTTTTCAGCTCGTATTCCACTTCGCGCTGATAGAGCCCGCCGATTTCATCCAGCAGCTCGTCCAGGGCACCGGATTCCTCCCCCACCGCGATCATCTGGAGCACCACCGGGGTGAACACCTGGGTGCCGATGGCGCCCTTGAGCATGCTCTCGCCCCGCTCCAGCCCATCCCGCATGCCCTCGATGCGCTGGCCGATGTAGGCGTTATCCACGGTGGCCGCCACCACCCCCAGAGCCTGGACGATGGGCACCCCGCTTTTCACCGCCAGCGCAAAGCTGCGCGCAAAGCGGGCCAGGGTGGCCTTCAGAATGATCTTGCCCATCACCGGCAGACGCAGCTTGAAGCGATCCCACACGAGGCGCCCCCGGGGCAGGCCGCTCCACACCCGGAAGCCCAGATAGCCCCCGATGGCGCCGGCCAGCAGCAGATACCAGCCCTCGATCATGAAGCGGGACACCCCCAGCAAAAACCGGGTGAGCAAGGGCAGCTCCGCCCCCATCCCGGCAAAGATCTGGGCAAACGCGGGCACCACCCAGATATTCACCACCACCAGGGCCGCCGCCATGACGCCCAGCACGAAGCTGGGGTAACGCAGGGCGGCTTTCACCTGATCCACCATGAACTTGTCGAACTCCAGGTGCACGAACAGCCGGTCGAAGATTGCATCCAGCCGCCCCGTCACCTCGCCAATCCGCACCATGGCCACGTAAAACGGCGAGAACACCCGGGGGTGACGGGCCAGGGCCGCCGCCAGCTCCCGGCCCGACTCCAGAGACTGGCGCACCTCCCCCAGGGTTTCGCCAAGACGCTTGTCGGAGGCCGAATCCTGCATCCCGCGCAGGGCCCGGATGATGGGCACTCCCGAACGCAGCAGGGTGTTCATCTGGCGGCTGAACAGCATCAGGGATTCGGTCGATACGCTCCGGCTCCCCAGCCGGGCCAGCCACAGGTTGAGGCTCTCCGCCGCGTTCGGGCGCGCCGCCCGCACCATCACCGGAATCAGCCCCCGGGCCTGGAGCTGCTCGGCGGCCGCCTGGGCGCTGGAAGCCTCCAGCCGCCCCGTGAGCGCCGCCCCCTGCCCGTCCCGGGCGGTGTAATCAAAGTCCGCCATGATCGTCCGGAACCGGGCCGGCTTCGGTGGCCTCGTCATCCGCCTGGGTGCTGGTGACGCGCATGGCCTCCTCCACCGAGGTGATGCCCTGCACCGCCAGGCGCACCGCCGCCGCCCGCAGGGTGCGCCCCTGGAGCTGGGCCCGCCCGGCGTCGATGAAGGCCCGGCCATCGGCCTGATTGGCCGCCTCCACCAGGGCCGGCGTCATCTCCAGCATTTCGTGAATGCCCACCCGCCCGCTATAGCCCTGATTGGCGCAGATGTGGCAGCCGCTCCCGCGCCGGAAGCGATATTGATCGACCCCATCCCCCAGCTCCTGGCGCAGCCAGGCCCGCTCCACCGCTGCCAGGGGCTCCGGCGCCGCACACTGGGGGCAGAGCTTGCGCACCAGGCGCTGGGCCAGCACCACCTGTACCGAGAGGGCCACCATGAAGCGCGGCACGCCCATGTCCATCAGCCGGATGGGGGTGGACAGCGCATCGTTGGTGTGGAGCGTGGAGAGCACCAGGTGGCCGGTCATGGCGGCCCGCATGCCGATTTCGGCGGTGGCCCGGTCGCGCATTTCCCCCACCAGGATCACATCCGGATCCTGACGCAGGGCGGCGCGCAGCACCCGCTCGAAGCTCAGATCTATCTTGTCCTGCACCTGCACCTGATTGATCCCGGCCAGCCGGTATTCCACCGGATCTTCCACCGTGATGATCTTGCGTTCAGGGCTGTTCAACTCCGCCAGGAGCGCATACAGGGTGGTGGTCTTGCCGCTGCCGGTGGGGCCGGTGACGAGGATGATACCGCTGGAGCGCCGCGCAATCCGGCGCAGCCGGGCGAGCATCTCCGGCGCCATGCCGGTGCCGTCCAGCCCCACCAGGGCCGTGCTCTGGTTGAGCAGACGCATCACCACCGATTCGCCAAACTGGCCCGGCAGGGTGGAAATCCGCACGTCCACCGTGGCCCCGCGCAACCCCATCTGGAAGCGCCCATCCTGGGGCAGACGCTTTTCGGAAATATCCAGCCCCGACATCAGCTTGAGGCGCAGGGCCACCGCCGGGGCGATCTTGCTGTCGGTCTCGGTCTGCACATGCAGCACCCCGTCGATCCGAAAGCGGATGCGCAGGCTGCGCTCCTGGGGCTCCACATGGATGTCGGAAGCCCGCAGCCGCACCGCCTCCTCAAACACCGTCTGGAGCAGGCGCACCACTGGCGCATCTTCCTGGCCCGAGCCCTTGCCGAACAGATCGGCCAGATCGGTGGCCTCGTCGCGCAGCTCGGCGCTCAAGGCACTCGCCAGCCCCTGGATTTCGCCGGCCCGGTGATACAGGCGATCCAGCGCCGCCAGCAGCGCCCCCTCCCCCACCACCGCCCGTTCCAGATCCCGCTTGAGCCACCGGGCCAACTCCTCGTAGGCGAACAGATCCGTCGGATCCGCCATCCCCACCCCCAGGGCATCGCCCGTATCGTCCAGCACCAGCGCCCGGAAACGCCGGGCCTGGGCCTCGGGCAAGAGCTGCACCACCTCGGCCCGGGGGCCAAAGTTCTGCAGATCCACAAATTTCACCCCCAGCTGGCGCGCCAGTGCCTCCCCCAGCACCGCCTCGCTGAGATAGCCACTCTCCACCAGCACCCGCCCCAGCTTGCGCCCGCTGCGCTGCTGCTCATCGAGCGCGGCCTCAAGCTGCACCTGGGTCAGCAAACCTTGCTGCAACAACACCTCGCCCAGGCGTATCCGTTGGGGACGCTTCATGATCAGACCATTTTGACGGGAACGTAACAGGTCTGATTACGGATGGAGGGGGCGGGAAATGAAGGGTGCGCACGAAACCTTCAGGGTGGATCACCAAGCCCCTTGTTTTTACAAAAGCATGACTTATCATGGCAAACACCCCTTTTTGCACTGATAAGTCATGCCAAAAGTCCGCGCCTTTGAAGTTTCTCCCCTGCCCTTTGAGGTTCTAGCCTCCCTCGAAACCCTGGGATACCGGATCGCCCAGGCCCGCAAGGAACGGGGCCTGTCTCAACGGGAGCTCGCCGGGCTGATGGGTGTCAGCCCCCAGACCGCGCTGTTTGTGGAACAGGGACGCCCCACTGTCCAGATTGGCCACTACGCCCGCGCCGCCTGGCTGCTGGAACTGGGCGACGTGCCCTTACTCAGCCTGTTGGCGCCGTCCTACGGAACGGAGGCGTGATGGGGCACCCCGTTTATGTATGGCTGCCCGAAGCAACAGAACCGACCCTTGCAGGCGAGTTCTCCCACACCGGAAACGTCGGACGCTTTGAATACTCGGCCGACTACCTCGCCGCTGGCCACCCAGCCCTGGCCCCCGACATCCCGCGCAACCGCAAATCCACAACGGTCACAGGTGGGCTTGGGATTTTTCCAATTTTTCTGGATGCGGGGCCCGACACCTGGGGTCGTCATCTGTTGGAAAGACGCCTGGGGCGCGCCGTTTCAGAGCTTGAGGCCCTGACGCTGTGCCCTACCGACGGCGTAGGCAATATTGCGCTTGGCCCCCTCAGTCAGGAACGGCTGCACGTCCTTAAACTGGAGGAGTTTCTTGAACTGCTCATCGCCCAGTCCCAAGGAACCCAGGCTCGCACGCCCCTTGAGGAGCAGGTCATGGACGCCCATCAGCGGGGTACCAGCTTAGGCGGAACCAAGCCCAAACTGAGCATCGAACGGAATGGCATTCAGTATCTGGCCAAATTTCCAGCCCAGGGCGATTCTCCCTGGTTACCCCATCTGGAATGCGCCACGCTGAAACTGGCCCGCAGCTGTGGGGTGCGCACCCTGATAGACCCCGAAGTCTGGCGGCTCCCGACAGGTGCTACTGCACTCCTGGTACCACGCTTTGATCGCCACCGCATGGCATCCGGCAGCTATGCCAGAACCGCCTACGTGAGCGCCCACGCCCTGCTCAGGCTGGACATGCATCCCCCTCAACACAAAGACATGCAGGCCTTTGCCACCCTGGGCTTCAGCCCGGCCGGGATGCGTAAAAGCTATGTCAGCCTGGCCCAGGACATGCTTCGCTGGTCTCGCGATCAAACCATCCACCAGGAAGAACGGCGCGAACTCTGGCGGCGTATCGTCTTCAATGCCCTAATCCGTAATCTGGATGACCACCCCCGCAATCACGGCCTGATCTGCGAAAACATGGCCCGCCAGCAATGGCGCCTGTCTCCAGCCTTTGACCTGGTCCCCACCGCCAATCTGCCCCAGAACCCGGCCCTATGCATGGCCTATCACTACATTCCCCCCGGACAGCGAGGGCGCGCACCGACCAGCGGAACAGCGCCCCGCCTGATCTCGGTAATTGAAACGGGAGCCCTGCTGGCCGCAGCAGAAGCCCACTACGGCTACACCCATGCCGAAGCCACCGCATATCTGCACACTACGGCCCAATACATTGCAGAGCACTGGCAGACCTATTTCAGCGCTGAGGGCATGCCTGAAACTGAAATCAACCGTTTTCGGATCTGCTTTTCCCTGGCTCAAGAAATCGCCTGGGGCCAAGGCCTATGACTCAATACACCTCCCTCACCTGAATCACCTTGTCGGCCCCCCGGTGCAAACCAAATACGGCCTTGCTGCGGGGGTTGCTGGTGTAGGTGGTGCTGCCCTGCCAGCGGCCCTGGAGCCAGGTTTTGCTGGCGGCGGTGGCGTTGCTGAGGCTGACCGGCAGGCGGGTGCCGACGCAGGTCTTGCCGCCAGCGGTGCTGTCCAGATCGGGTGAAATCCACAGGCTGAGGGGGCTGCCGGGGGCGGCCAGGGTGGCCTGGGCGCTGCCGTTGGTGAATTGGCCGTTATTGCTGAGGCTGAGGCCGGTGGCGCAGTTGGTGGGGGCGCCGGTGGCGGTGGTGAATACAAAATTGCTGGGGCTGAGGGTAGTGCAGCTGTCATCCGCATTGGGCACAAAGTCGCTGCCTTTCCAGTATTCGGCCTGCAGGGGGATGCGCAGGGGGGCTTGTTCCCAGCCGAAGGCGTTTTGCAGGCGCAGGCGGCCAAAACGTAGCGCCAGGGGGCTGCCCACAGCCCGGGCGGTGCAGGTATTGGGGGTGCAGGCGCCGCGGGTGAGGGGGTTGATGTCCAGGCTGGTGAGGGCAGCCCCATCCGGATCGCTGAGCTGCACCCCGAGCTGGAGGGCTTCGTAGCTGCCGTCGGGACTGGTGGCGCGCAGAAAACTGGCGGCGGCGGTGTCCAGCAGGTATTGGCCGGCGTTCCACACCCGGGCCGGGGACGGAATGCTGAGCCGGCTGCCCAGATTCTGGCCGTTGTCGGCATTTTCGGCAGTCCAGCTGATGCTGGCGAGGCTGCCCAGCAGGGTGGAGTCGTAATTGGCCAGCACGGCGCCCGCGCCGTTCTGGGCCTGGAGGGTGAGGGCCAGCCGGGCCAGGGGCTGGCCCATATAGGTGAAGGCGGTCTTGCCGCTGGCGCTGCACGCGGGCTGCACGCTGCTGCTCGCCAGCACGAAGCGGCTGGGGCTGAAGCGGCCAAAGGTGGCGCTGTCGCTGGTGAGGCCAAACAGGCAGCCGTATTTGCCGCTGGCATCCAGCGTATTGCTGTAGCTGCCGGCCACGCAATCATTGTTGGCGCCCTGGTCCACCGCCGTCCAGCTGTCGTCGTAGATCCCGTAAATACCCCCCGAGCCAAGAATGCGGAAATTGCCGGCCTCGCTGTAGGTGGTGCTCAGACTGGCGCTGGAAGTGCTCGTGCCTGCCACCGCCGGCGCGAAGCTGCTGCTCCCCAGGCTGCCCGCCACCGCACCGCCGGGCAGGCCCTGGATGCCCTTGGCGGCCACCTTGAGGGTGCCGGTATAGCCGCCCACCGGCACGCTGGCACTCAGGGTGAAAGCATCTGTGCCGGCCTTGAACACCGGGCTGCCGGTGAGACCGGCATTGGTGGCGCTGCTGCTCACCGCCGATACCGCCGTCGGGCGGATCGCAAACACGTCGGTGGAGCAGCCGGTGGTGGATGAATCGTTGATGCGCACCAGCACCCGAGAATAAGCTTTGGCTACCGTGAAATTGCTGGTGAGCTTGCTGCCCTTGTCGGTGCTCTTGAAGCTCAAGTTCTGGCTCGCAATGACGGGCTTGTTGCAGGCCGTGCAGGCGCTGGCCGATACATTGCAGGACGTGCCGCTGCTATCGTCGATCAGGCTCACCGTCACATTTTTGGTGGAGGTCAGGGCGTAGGTGGTGGCGATGCCGCTGGACGTACTGTTGAGGGCCGCCACCTTGAGGCTGAAGGGTATTCCCGCCAACTTGGTGAACACATGCCCCTGGAGGGCCGTCACATCACCCAGGGTGTAACTGCTGTCGATGGCATTGAAGCCTCCAGGCGTGCCGCCGCCGGGGGCCATCATGGACATGGCGCAGATCCGGAGCCCGCCAATCTCGTGGATGTTGGTGTATGCCCCGGTGGAGGCGGTGAAGGAAATCTGCCAGTTGTCCGGCACCGAGGCTTGGCTGACGCCCATGGCCCGAGCGCGGCTATACACGTCGAAAGACGGAAAAAACGCGCTGTAGCTGGTTTCGCTGCCAGACACATCCCGGTTGATCGCCACATAGGCCACCTGGTTAGCGCTCGTGTAGCTGCGCGCATCCACGATGATCTGATAGGCGTAACCTCGGGATGGGCTGGTAGAGCCCCGATTGTCGATGGAATTGCTGCCGCTCAGGCTGTAAGAGCCATACAGCCAAGGATAGCCGGAACTCCCCGCCCCAGAGCCCCGAATCCCGATGGACTGGGGGTAATAACCCACCCCACCCACCCGGCCTTCGGTGGGGTTCTGGAAGTTGCCGTACTCATCAAAACCGATCCCCAGCCAGCCCCCGGCAAAACCCGGCAGCCCCGTATCAGTACGCGGGGCATAGCCCAGAGACCCACCGTAGCCCCCGGGCACGGCGGGCACCGCGTAATCCGACAGAATCATCGCCACCCCGTCGGCGCCGCCATTGCCGTTGTAGGCGTAATGGCGGAACTCGATGGAGATGTAATTGCCCGCCGCCGGAAAAACCCCGGGCACGGTGGCTGCCTTGGCGTTGTTCACCGTGTTGTCGGTGAGGCGCAGATAGCCCTGATTGACGATGCGCGGCACGATGCCGGTGGAATCGCTGGTGGTGGCCGTCCAGTTGCTGCTGTAAATGGTGGAGGGGTTGAGGCTGCTGCGCCCGAAATCATCGCACTGGCAGCTCCCCGTCACCCCGCTGGGCCAGTTGGCGGGCAGGCTGCACGCAGCCTGGGCCAGCCCCGAGTACAGCAAGGCCAGCACCAGCACCGCGCACCACCCGCCCTCCCAGCACCACCCACGCTGCCGCACCATGTTGAGCCAGCCTCCCATTCGACCAGAGAGGCTTAACGGCACCTGCCCGCCAGGTTTGACCGCTTTTACTTTTTCTTGAAGGGCTCGAAACGGGCCGTTTCGCCCTTGCCATCGGCAAATTTCACCTGCACCACCGCCTTGGTGGCCGGGTGGGCCACGTAGGGGGCGCTGCCCTGGAGGTGATCCCCATCGGCGCTCAGGGGCACTACCACCTTGCCGGCAGGCGACAGCAGGGTGAGGCTGCCGCTGGCGCCGGTCACGTTGGTGGATTTGCCCATGTGATCGGTGAAGTACACCTTGACCGGCGCGGCGGTTTCGCCGCCCTTGGCATCCTTGGCCAGCACCAGCTCCAGGTGGTACATGCCGGCCATGCGGATCTGGCCGCCGTGGGCGCTGGGCATCTGATCCAGGGTGGCATCATCGTGGGCCAGGGCGGGAGCGCTGGCAGCGGCAGCCACGAGCAGGGCCAGGGCAGTACGGGTCACGGATTTGAAAACAGCATTCATGGGGTTTCTCCTGGGTTTGCAATACATCATACGGAATCAGAATCGGGCGCGGCCCCGGCGACCAGGGCCGGGCCGCCGTAGCGGTAAAACAGAATCGGGGTCAGCAGGGTATCGAGCAGGGTGGCGCTGAACAGCCCCCCGAAGATCACCACCGCCACCGGATGCAAAATCTCCTTGCCTGCCCCGTCGGCGGCGAGCAGCAGCGGCACCAGGGCCAGGGCCGCCGTGAGGGCAGTCATCAGCACCGGAGTGAGGCGCTCCCGCGCCCCGCGCAGCACCAGGGCCGGGCCCATGGGCACGCCTTCCTGCTGGTGCAGATGCAGGTAATGGCTCAGTTTCAAGATGCCATTGCGGGTGGCGATGCCGGTGAGGGTCACAAAGCCCACCAACGCTGCCACCGAAAGGGGCTGACCGGCCAGGGCCAGGGCGGCCACGGCCCCCACCAGCGCTGCCGGAATCCCGGCCATCACCATGCCCACCAGACGCAGGGAGCGATAGCGGCTGTAGAGCACCAGAAACACCAGCCCCAACGAGAGCAGGGACAGCAGCGCGATCCGGCGCTGGGCCTCTTCCTGGGCCTGGAACTGGCCTTCGATGCTCACCGCCACCCCGGCGGGCAAGGGCGTGGCAGCCACCTGGGCGCGCATCTGGGCGACCACCTCCGACAGGCTGCCCGCCACATTGGCCGACACCACAATCCGGCGCCGGCCCTGATCCCGGGCGATCTGGTTGGGGCCATCACCGGCGCTGATCCGGGCCAGCCCCCCCAGGGGCAGGCTGGCACCGCTGGCGGTGGGCACCGGCAGGGCGGCCAGAGCCTCGGGGCCCCGGGCGTCTTCCGGCAGGCGCAGCACCAGATCCAGGCGCCGGGCGCCATCCACCACCTCGCCGATGCGCTCGCCCCCCACCAGCCGGCGCACCTGACCCAGCACGCTGGCGGGGCTCACCCCGGCAGCACCGAGGGCGGGATAGTCCAGCTCAATGCGCAGCTGGGGAATGCGCACCTGCTTTTCCAGCTGGAGGTCGGCCACCCCCGGAATGGTGGCAAAGCCCGCCTGCAGGCCCTCGGCCACCCGGCGGATCTGATCCAGATCGTCGCCGCTCACCTTGACCGCAATCTGGGCCCGCACCCCAGACAGCAAGTGGTCGAGCCGGTGGGCGATGGGCTGGCCCACCGAAACGCTGGCCGGCAGGGTCGCGAGCCGGGCGCGGATATCGGCGATCACCTGGGCCCGGGGGCGGCCCGCCGGGTCCAGATCCACATCCAGCTCGCTGTAATGGACGCCTTCGGCGTGCTCGTCCAGCTCCGCCCGCCCGGTGCGGCGCCCCACCCGGCGCACCTCCGGCACCTCCAGCAGGGCAGTTTCGGCCAGTTGGCCGATGCGCCCCGACTCGGCCAGCGACACCCCAGGCTGGAGGATCACATTCACCGTGAGGGTGCCCTCGTTAAAGGGCGGCAAGAAGCTGCGCGGAAAGGCCAACAGCCCCAGCCCCGCCACCAGCACCAGGGCCAGCGCCCCCGCCAGCAGGGCGCCCCCGTGGGGCAGCGCCCAACCCAGCAAGCGCTCCTGGGCGGCCTTGAGGCGGGCCACCAGCCAGCCATCGGGGCGATCCAGCCGGGGCATGCCGGGCAGCAGCCAGAAGCACAGCACCGGGGTCACGAACACGGCCACCGCCAGGCTGGCCAGAATCGCCACGATGTAGGCGCTGCCCAGGGGCGCAAACAACCGCCCTTCCATGCCAGGCAGGGCAAACAGGGGCACGAACACCAGCACCACCGTGAGGGTGGCCAGCACCACGCCGGAGCGCACCTCGCTGCACGCCCCGGCGATCACCGCCAGGGCCGGGCGGGGCGCGGCGGCACGGCGGTTGTCCTGGAGGCGGCGCAGCACGTTTTCCACGTCCACCACCGCATCATCCACCAGCTCTCCGACCGCAATCGCCAGGCCGCCCAGGGTCATGGTGTTGATGGACAGGCCCAGCAACCGGAACACCAGCACCGCCATCAGCAGCGAAAGGGGAATCGCCACCAGGGAAATCAGGGTGGTGCGCCCGTTGAGCAAAAACGCAAACAGCACCAGGGCCACCAGCACCGCCCCATCCCGCAGGGCTTCCCCCACGTTGCCAAGGGCGGCTTCGATGAAATCGGCCTGGCGAAACAGAAAGCGCGGCTCGGCAATGCCTGGGGGCAGGCCAGGGCGCATCTCGGCCAGCAGGCCTTCCACCGCCCGGGTGAGGCGGATGCTGTCGGTGCCCGGCTGCTTCTGCACCGACACGATCACCGCCGGCCCGCCGTTGTAGCCTGCGCTGCCCCGGGCCGGTGCAGCCGCAAACCCCACCTCGGCCACCTGCCCCAGGCGCACCGGCACACCCCGGGGGGCGCCAACGGCCACGCTGGCCAGGTCTTCGATGCGCTGGCTGCGGCCAATGCCACGCACCAGCCATTCCTGCCCGTGGCGCTCCAGAAAGCCCCCCGCCCCGTTGCCGGCAAAGCCCGCCACGGCGGCCTCCAGGGCATCCAGGCTGATCCCCAGGCTGCGCATGCGCACCGGGTCGGGGCTCACCCGCCACTGGCGCACACCACCGCCGATGGGGATCACCTGGGCCACCCCGGGCAGCGCCAGCAGGCGCGGGCGTAGCACCCAGTCGGCGTAATCGCGCACCGCCAGCGGGTCGGTCTGGCGCGGGTCGATGGGCAGGGCGATGAGCAGCACCTCCCCCATGATGGACGACACCGGCCCGAGCTGGGGCTGGACCGCTGCCGGCAGGCGCTCCCGCACGGCGGCGAGGCGCTCGGTCACGTTCTGGCGGTTGCGCCACAGGTCGCTGCCCCAATCAAACTCCACATACACCAGCGACAGCCCCACGCCCGATACCGAGCGCACCCGGCTCACGCCAGGAATGCCGCCCATGGCGGCCTCCAGGGGCTGGCTCACCAGTTGCTCCACCTCTTCCGGCGCCATGCCGCCCGCCTCGCTCATGAGGGTGACGGTGGGCTTGTCCAGATCGGGGAATACATCCACCGGCAAGCGGCCCAACTCCAGGCTGCCCGCCACCAGCAAGGCCAGCGCGGCGGCCAGCACCAGCAGCCGGTTATGCAGGCTCCAGCGCACCAGCCGGTCGAAAAGATGCCCCGGGGCGACGTGGGGGGCGCTCATCGCACGCTCCCCAGCAGGCCCGCGCCCTGCACTACCACCCGTTCCCCGGCCACCAGGCCGGATTCCACCGCCCACGCGCCCGGCCCCCAGGGGCGTATCCGCACCAAACGGGGCTCGAACTGTTCGGGCGCCCCATGCACCCACACCCGGGCCCCATCACTCCCGCTGCGGCTTTCCAGCGCCGCCTCGGGGATCAGCAATGCCGCCTGGGGGGGGCCTTCCTGGCGCGCCCACAGGCGCACCGGCTGGCCCAGCACCAGGGGCGGGCTGCCCTCCACCCGGAACAGCAGGGGCAGACTGCCCTCCCGCAGACTGCGCCCGGCCCCAGCAAAGCGCAGGGTGAGGGTCTGGCCGGCGGCCTCGCCCCGGGCATCTCCCAGCCCCCGGGCCAAGGCCGGATCGGCGGCCAGCACTTCCACCATGAGCCGGTCAGGGCGCAGCAGGGTCAGCACCTCGGCTCCCGCCTCCAGCCGTTCCCCGGCCTGGGCGCCCAGGGCCGCCACCACCCCGGCAAAGGGCGCCCGTAAAGGGATGCGCGCCAGCCCGCCCCCCAGGGCAGCCTGTTGGCGGGCCAGGGCATCGGCCTCGCTGCGGGCGGCTTCAATGTCCTTGCGGGCCACGCTGCCTTCCAGCTGGGCGAGGCGCTCGGCCCGCTGACGGGCGAGCAGCACCCGCCCCGCCAGATCCGCCTGTTCGGCCTGGCGGGCGCTGGCCTCCAGGGCCCCGGGCTGGGGGCGCAGCCAAGCGAGCACCGCCCCCGCCGCCACCGTCTGCCCGGGCAGGGGCAGGCCACCGGCAGGCGCTTCCAATACGCCCGCCTGGGGCGCCTGGAGCCGTCCGCCCAAAGCCGGATCCGCCACCACCCGCCCCTGCAAGGCCCACTGGGGCGGGGTGCTGGCTGCAGCCAGGCTCAGGCTGCGGATCTGCCAGGCGTGTTGTAGCGCCTTGGGCAGCATCACCTGCCCGCCTGCCAGCCGGCGCGGGCTTTCCTGCCCACCGGCCTGGGGCCGGGCGGCCACCGGGGCGCCGTGATCCTCACCCCCATGGGCCCGGGCCACGAGCGGCAGGGCCAGCACCCAGGCCAGGGCCCAAGCACGCGTGTTGCAACGGTACGCGGCCATCACCGGGCCCTCCTGCGTTGTTGCCAGACCAAACCAGCCCCCAGGGCCAACAGCCCCGCCAGCCCTGCCGCACTCCACCAGGCGGCGTTCAGGGCCGGCAGATGTGCGGCTTCGGCCTGCGCAGGGGCTGGCACCACCAGTTGCAGGGGGAGCAGATCCAGATCGTCTCCCCGCGTGACGGTGGCGGTGAGGGCGTAGCTGCCCGGGCGCGCCAGGGGCGGGGCGCTGAGCACGTAGGCGCCCGCCCCCACGGGCCGGGCTTCGGCCTGCCAGGCATCGGGCTGGCCGGCGTTGAGTTCCAGCTGGATACGGGCATCGGAGATGGGGCGGTTGTCGGCCCCGTCCAGCCACAGGCGCAATTCGGGGGGCGCCGCCGAGTCAGCCGCCGAGTCAGCCGCCGACTCAACCGCCGAATTAGCCGCCGAGTCAGCCGCCGGCCCCCAGGCCAGCACCAGATCAAACAATTCACTACGGGCGGCGGCCCGGGGCGCCCAATCGGCCACCACGGGGGGCGGCTCGGCGTGGTCGTGGCCTTCGTGGGCACGGGCGGGGCCGGCCAGCGGCAGGGCCGCCAGCAGACACAATACGGGGATAAGGGGATTCATTCGGCCACTCCTGACCAGTAAAGCTGGGCGGTTTCTGCCTGGGCCCGGGCGTGGCGGGCACGCAGGCGGGCTTCTTCCGCATCAAAGAAGGCGCTGCGGGTGCGCAGCAGGCTTTCGAGGGGGCGTTCGCCCAGGCGCCAGGCCTTGTCGGCCAGGGCCAGATTGTCCTGGGCAAGCTGCAGGCGGGTGTCGGCCCCGGCCTCCAGCTGGAGCGCCCGGGCGCGCTGGGCCTCGCTGCGGCGCAGTTCCTGGGCCTGGGTGAGGCGGGCCCGGGCCAGGGCGGCCTGGGCTTCGTCCACCGCGCCCGCGCCATCCGCCTCCCGGGCCTGCTGGCGGGGGGCGGATTCAAGGGGAATGCTCAGGCGCAGGGCCAGGGAATCGGCAAACTCGGCGCCGGTGGCATCCCGCTCGCGGCGCAGGCGCACCCCCAGCTCCGGGTTGTCCCGGGGGCTGCGGCGGGTGCTTTCCAGCTGGGCCAGGGCCCAATCCAGGGCCCGCTGGGGCGCGTCCAGCTGGGGCGGCACCGGGGGCGGCAGTTGCCCCGGGCGGGGCCAGTGGGCCGGGGGCGGGCTGCCCGCCAGACGGCGGAAGCTATCCTCCGCTGCCTGCTCGGCCAGCGCCGCTTCGTCCCGGGCGGCCTGGGCCCCCAGCAGCTCGGCCTGGGCCAGGTTGTCATCAAACCGGGGGGCCTCGCCAGCCCGGTAGCGGCGTGCAAGATCGGCGGCCAGGGCTTCGGCCAGCGTCTGCCGGCGCCCGGCCAGGGCGTGCAGATCTGCCGCCAGACGCCAGGCCTGATGGGCCTCGGCCAGCTGGCGGCCCAGCTCCAGGCGCAGCAGGGCGGCGTCGGCCTCCAGCGCGGCCAGGGCCAGGGCGGCCTCCTGGCGGCGGGCGTCGGCCTGACCGGGCAGCCACAGGGGCTGGGCGTATTCCAGTTCCCATTCGAGCTGGCCACGCCCGGCCAGGTAACGGTCGGAACGCTGGCCCACGGCCAGACTGCCGGGGGCCGGCGTCCAGCCGCCCACCTGGCGGGCCTGGGCCTCCAGCGCGTCACGACGGTGGCGGATGCGGCGCGCCTGGGGATCAAGCTGCCAGGCCTGATCCACCAAGGCCCGCAGGGCCGGCACAGACTGGGCCTGGGCTTGAGCTTGGGTTTGGGCCTGGGTTTGAGACTGAAACAGCGCCTCGGCCCGGGCAGCAGAGCTGCTGCCCATCACAATGCATAGGGTGAGGGCCCGCACGGCCCCGGGATGAAGTCCCATGAAATCCTCGCAACCACAAAAATACGGCGGAAAGCGCAGAACACATGCGGACAGGGCGCACCCGAAGGCGCGTCAGCCAGGCCGAAAGGCCCGGAGAGGGGAAGAAGCTGTTAGCAGAACAAGCCCTGTCCGCGTTAAACGCGGGGGCTTCTGGGAGGACGTTCGAGGCGCCCGGGGGCTTCGATCAGCAGCAGGCGGGGGGCGTGGGCGACCTGAACCGGGGCCAGCTCCGGCAGCGCCAGGACCACACCGGGGGCCAGCAGGCTGAAGCCCACCGAATGGCAGGTGCCGCAATCATCGCAGACCAGGGCCGCATGATGGGCCGATCCGGCGCCCGCATCGGGAGCAGGCGCCGCCTGATCTGCCCCCTGATCGGCCACAGCCTGGGCGGCATGGTGGGCGCTGTGATGCATGGGGCAATCGTCCGCCATCGCCATGGGTGCGGGTGCGACCACAGACGCCACGCCACGCTCGGGCGTGCTCTCCCCCTGCCCATGACGGCAGCCCATGCCCAACATCCCCGCCAGGGCCTGGGCCGGCAGGGTGATGATCAGCAGGAGAATGAGGAAACGGCGGAACATGGCGGCGATTGTAGCGTGATTGGGAACTGCGGGGGCGTGCGGGAGGCCGCAGCAGCCCCCAGCCTTCCATCACTCAACAACACTCCAGCTCAATCTGGAGCAACAGGGCCTGGGCGGGTGCGTCGTCCCAATCCTCAAGATAATCCCGAATCTGGTTGATGTTGCTGTGGATCAGGAACAGCTCGTCGGCCCGGGGGGGCCCGTTTCGGCCCGCCGCTTGCGCTCGAAATACGCCCAGAAGGCGTCCTTCTTGGCCGGGTCGAGCAGGTGGGCGTCGATCATCGCCATCAAGCGGCGGGCGTTGCCGTCGCAATCAATGCCCGCAAAGCTGATGTAACGGTCTGGGCTGCTGCCCGCCCGCAGACGGCAGCCGCAATCAGCCGGACGGGAAGTGGTCTGGTCGCTCATGGTGTATCCCCAAAACAAAAAACGGATGTGATGGGCACACTGTATGCAAAACGCCAGGGGCTTTCCGTCGGCCAGCCGACAAAACACCCAAACCGCGCCCCTGCCCTTCAGCCGCTCGAAGCCAGACTACGCAGGGCCAGGGCGGGCAGATCGTGAATCAGCAGCGCATGGCGGCTGCGCCGGGTGAGCAGGCCTTCCCGCTGCCACTGGTTCATCTGGGACGACACCGACTGGCGGGTGGTGCCCAGCAGGCAGGCAATATCCTCGGTGCCCAGGCGCAGGGGCAGCAGACAGCCGTCCGCCTCCATCACCCCGCGCTGCTCCGCCTGCCGCACCAGAAACCGCGCCAGCCGCGCCGGCACATCGCGAAACGCCAGATCCTCCACCAGCGCCACCGCATTGCTCAGAATCCGCCCCAGCACCCGCATGATGGCCGGCGTGATGGACGGCTCCCGGGCCAGCCGCGCCGCAAACTCCCGGGTACCCAGCACCCACAGCGTCACCGGCTCCAGGGTCTGGACGAAGGTCGGCGTGTGGGTCACAAACACATCCCCCGGCTCCAGAATCGCCAGACTCAACTCCCGCGCCTCACTCGCCAGATACACCCGCACACGCCCGCTGCGCACAATGAACACCTGATCCAGCGGCTGCCCCGGCGTCGCCAGCAGATAGCCCCCCGGCAAATCCCGCACCCCAAAGCCCTCCAGAAACCCCGGCGGAAACCGGCTCGCCGGATCAAACCCGGGCGTGGCAGACGGGGGCGCAGCAATGGAGATGGGCGACATGGCATGGCTCGTGGAGAGAGGACATGCGGGGTGGGAGGCAAGAAGTGGGCCGAAAAACTCAAACCAGAGTCAGAGGCTGACTCAGACGGCAGGCATCAAAAACGAACTCTTGATGTCACTTCACCATATCCCATATCGGATCGTTTACAGCCTTCATGCGCAGCAACTGATTGATACGGCTGAGAAGCACGGCAGGCACATCAGTCCGGCGATCATTCGCTCGAACCGTATCGAGGAACACTGAATGGACATAACGTATTTCGCCAGTTCGACGGACCGAGATCATTTCTCCGCCAAGCAAAATCCAGATTTTTTTCGCTTTACGGCTACTGGATGTATGGACTGCATGATTCATGACATCACTCCTTGTCTGCCTTCTGGCTTTTGAAATGCATCAGTCTCAAGGTCGATGAGTTCATCCAGCATTGCTTGCACCTCTCGCTGCATCTGCTCATAAGCCTTCGTGCCC